>JBFFJV010000006.1:0-22614 GCA_041555695.1 Thiohalomonadaceae bacterium
CGTGTCGGGGCCTCGGATGAGGAGAATTTGACCAAATTATTGCAGGAGATCGAAGGGGTGCCTGAGGCCGAACGCAGCGCCCGCTTTCAGTGCCTGCTGGTGTTAATGGAACATGACAGGGACCCGACACCCATCATCTGCCAGGGAACATGGGAGGGGCAGATCACCACCGCACCACAGGGGGAGAACGGTTTCGGTTATGACCCGGTATTTTACGTACCGCAACATGACTGCACCGCCGCCCAGCTGAGCGCCGAGGTGAAGAACCGTCTGAGCCATCGCGGCCAGGCACTGAGCAAACTACTCGCGGCCATGCCCCAGGCATAAACCGCCCCAGCCAAATGAGAACTGACCATGGCCGATTGTAAATATCTGGCAAAGTGTGCGGTGTGGAAGAAGTTTAACTCCGAGATTAAAAATATCTGGATCAAGAACTACTGTCAGGGAGACAAGCAGGCACGTTGCGCGCGCAAACTGATGGGGGAGAGCGGCAATAAGGTGCCCGTCAATCTACTGCCGAACGGCACCACCCTCGAGGAGTAATTTCGCCTGCGCGGCGATGCCATTCCATGCTCAATCTCACCGCCCCCCCGCCACTGTCGCTCTACATTCACTACCCGTGGTGCGTGCGCAAGTGCCCCTACTGCGACTTCAACTCGCACCAACTCAACGCCGGGATTCCCGAGGCCGACTACATCGCCGCCCTGCTGCGCGACCTGCAGCAGCATCTGCCTGCGGTGTGGGGCCGCCAGGTGCAGTCGATCTTCATCGGTGGCGGCACCCCCAGCCTGCTCTCCCCCGAGGGGGTGGACAGCCTGCTCTCCCAGCTGCGCGCCCTGCTGCCGCTGCTCCCCGAGTGCGAGATCACCCTGGAGGCCAACCCCGGCACCGTGGAACAGGGGCGCTTCAACGCCTTCCGCCAGGCGGGAATTAACCGCCTCTCCATCGGCGTGCAAAGCTTTAACGATGAGGCCCTGCAGAAGCTGGGACGCATCCACTCCGGAAGCGAGGCGATCCTTGCAGCCGAAGTCGCCCACGCCGCCGGCTTCGATAACTTCAATCTGGATCTTATGTTCGGCCTGCCGGGGCAGGATAGCGCCGCCGCCGTGGCAGACCTGCAACAGGCGCTGACTCTCTCCCCCAGCCACCTCTCCTGGTACCAGCTCACCATCGAACCGAATACCGCCTTCGCCCATGCACCACCGGTGCTGCCCGAAGATGAGGCGCTGTGGGCCATTCAAACGGCAGGACAGTCACACCTCGCCAGTGCCGGCTATGCACAATATGAGGTCTCCGCCTACGCCCGTGAAGGCCAGCATTCAGACCCGCGCTGCCGCCACAACCTCAACTACTGGCGCTTTGGTGACTATCTGGGGATCGGCCCCGGGGCCCACGGCAAGATCACCCACTGTGCCGAGGGGCGCATCGAGCGTATCTGGAAAAAACGCCACCCGCGCGAATGGTTGCAGGCAACAGACCCGGCAGCGATGATTGCCGGGCAGAGCGACATCTCACGTAGCGACCTGGTGCTGGAGTTTATGATGAACGCACTGTGACTGGTCGAGGGTTTCGATACCGCCCTCTTTGCAGCCAATACCGGGCTGCCACTAAGCGCGGCACAGGCACCGTTGCGACGGGCCGAGGAGCTGGGGCTGATCAACTGGGATGCCGCGCGCATTGTCCCGACAACACGCGGCCGCGACTATCTGAATACACTGCTGGGGCTATTCCTGCCGGAGGAGACATCATGAGTGATGATGAGCGCTACACCCCGATCCCCTGCGGACTCTACTCGGAATACGAGGTGGCGATCATGCACCGCAAAATCCTGCCCCTGCGCTGGCGTGATGACAACGGCACCGACCACCTTGAGCAAGTCATGCCCAAAGACCTGCAGACCCGTAACCACTGCGAATACCTTATTGCCGAAAACAGCAAGGGCGCTACCCTGGAGATCCGTCTCGACCGTATTCTTCACTGCACCGAGGAGCCACAATGAGCAACGCCGACCTTTTATCGATTCTGATCAACCTTGCAGTAGGCCTCTACTTTGCCGTGTTCTACCCGCGTACCCTGAGCAAACGCTTTGGCGAGCGCCCCGCCCCGCGCGGTTTTGTGATGTTGCAAAAGGTGGTGCCACCAGTCGGCTGGTTGATCATTGCCCTGACCCTGATCTACGCCGTATCCCTGCTGCTGGAGTAGTCCCTGTACGCGCTGCGACGGCTAACATACAATCGATAGATCACTAGACGGCCCCCTGTTGGCCAATCAAGCGGGACACCATGGCAGAACTCGACACATCCACAGAGTTTGAGGCGGAGATCGACTTCAAGGCCTTAAAACGGCGCTTCGTGATGCTCAACCAGGAGCGTCTACAGCGCACCCGCACCACCCTCAGGGGGCGGCAGAGCCATTTTCTCGACCTGTTGCCGCTGCTGTTTCACGTCAACCATCCGTTACTGCCCGGCTACTCCTCCAAATTCACCCCCTGCGGCGTCTGGGACTACGAGCCGGAACGCAAGGTACTGAATCTGGCAAAGACACTGGCCAGAAGCTTCTCCTATAAAAAACCGACAAAAAAACAGACCCCGATCCTCGCCCTCTACTTCATGGGCAGCTCCGGCACCATCGCCCACTCCGAGGGGAGCGACTTTGACATCTGGCTGTGTCATGACCCTAAACTCGACACTGATCAGCTGGCCAAACTGCAACAGAAGACACTCGGCATCGAAAAGTGGGCTGCCTCCCTGGGGCTGGAGATCCATTTCTTCCTGATCAACCCGGATGAGTTTCGCCAGGGCGGGCAGAGCGCACTCAGCACCGAGAGCAGCGGCAGTGCCCAGCACAGTCTGCTACTTGATGAGTTCTACCGTACCAGCGTACTACTACAGGGACAGTACCCGCTGTGGTGGCTGGTACCACCGGAGTATGAAGCGGCCTACGACCTCTATGTCGAGGAGATGCAGCGCAAGCGCTTTCTCTATGCCCGCGACACCATCGACTTCGGCGGCCTGGCGCACATCCCGGCAGAGGAGTTTTTTGGCGCCGCTCTGTGGCAGCTCTCCAAGGGAATCGACGCCCCCTACAAGGCCATACTCAAGCTGCTTCTCATTGAGAGCTATGCCCGCGAATATCCGGCGGTCGACCTGCTCAGCAAGCGTTTCAAGCAATCGGTTTACGACGGGGTTGTCGATCTGGACCAGCTCGACCCCTATATGCTGATGCTGCAAAAGGTCAGCGACTACCTGCAGCAACACGACGAGCGCCAGCGCCTGGAGCTGGCGCATCGCTGCTTCTACTTCAAGGCCGATATGCGACTCAGCGACCCGGTAGCTGAGCGGCATATGGACTGGCGGCGTGAACTGCTGCTCGAATTAACCCGCGCCTGGGGCTGGAGCCATGCCGATCTGATGCTGATGGATGCACGTAAACAGTGGCGGGTGCACCGTGTACTCGAAGAGCGTCAGATCCTGTTCCAGGCCCTCGTTGCCAGCTACCGCCTGCTCTCTGATTTTGCGCGCAAATACTCCGGCCTGGCACTCATCAGCGAGCAGGACCTCACCACCCTTGGGCGAAAGCTCTACACCGCCTTCGAACGCAAGGCGGGCAAGATCGACATCATCACCCGCGGCATTGAGGCGGAGCTGAGCGAACCGCAGGTGACGGTGGTGGAGATGAGTAACGATGATGAAGATGGTAGCTGGCAGGTCTATAACGGTGTGATCACACAGGACAACCTGCGTATGGAGACACCGATCAAGCGCAGCCGCAGCCTGACCGAGCTGCTCGCCTGGTGCCACTTCAATCGCGTTACCGGCCCCAACTCAACCTACATGGTGCATAGCGCACACAGCAGCCATACCTCACGAGAGGTAGAAAATCTGACCGCGCGCATCGCACACCGGTTTCCGGTGAAGATGCTTAGCAGCGGCGATATAACCGAGTATGCCAGGCCCTCCAGGTTGCTGTTGAGCGAGTTCTACATCAATACCGGGGTTCGCCTCTCGGAGAACATGATGATGACCAAGAACATCGCCTCCATTGGTCATACCGATCCCTTCTTTTTTGGCCATCAGGGTGAGAGCCTGGTGCTGGCGGTGGATCAGCTCTCGCTCAATAGCTGGCACGAGGTCATCGCCTACCGTTTTAGCGGGAATAATGCCGTGCTCGATGCCCTGTGCAACTACCTCAAGTGGTACCCCTTGTCGGGGCAGGCACCGCCACTTCCCGGATTTTATAGCGGTGGTGCGGCGCTTGGCAGTGCCGTAGCCAAACGTGTAGAGGTGTTGTTTAAAGATGTGATTGAGCACTTCTATGGCGAGGAGGGGCAGGCCGACGATCATTACCTCATCACCATCGGCAACTCACACTACAGCCTCTTTTTCGACAACAATACACCCCGTTACCAGGTCTGCCCCGGCCTCTCGGCGCTGTTCTCCTATCTGGGAAAACCTCAGGCGAATTTCCTCTCAGCCCTCTTCGACAAAGATTCGCTAAAAGAGAGTTTTCTGCCGGTGATCTATCGGCGCAACAAACCCGGTGTCGTGCAGTTTTTCTTTTATCCGCAAGGGGCGAATGCCGAACTTTTCGTGCTCGATGAAAAGGGCTCACTATTTCATCAGCACATGCCGTTTCGTGACGAGCAGACCCTGCTCAATCAGTTTTCACGTTTCTTTGAGGCGGTAACTAACCGTGTCAATTTTTTGCTGCAGGAGGGGCACCTGCACGGCACCATTGAAGGGGTAGAGTTTTTCCGCCTCAGCAGAGATACCATTGGCAGGAAGCGGGCAACAAGTGTCGCCCCGGAGTTCTACCAGCCGGATAAGAGCTACTTCAGCCTGCAGGTCATCGTCGAGCAGAACGGTAAAGGTGAATCGATCTTCACCCTCTACTGTGACGGCAAGGAGTTCTCCACCCTGGAACACGGCAAGGAGCTATTCAATACCGTGGTCAAACACGTACTGGTACTGCGGGACGGTGGCCAGCGATACCCCATCTATATTACCGATATCAGCCTGGACCGCTCCGTCGTGGGTGAAGAGAATGTAGGCAAGATGCAGACTAGCCACTTCCTCAACTATAAACGTCGCATCGAGGACCAGCTCAACCGCTCGATGCAGGGCTAGGCAGCCGTTACTCCCGTAACTCGTCAAAGATGGAGATGATGTCACTGCGCCAGCGCATCGCCTGACTGCGAAACTCCTCATCGGCGGCAAGGTCGGTGAGCAGGGTCGGGTCGAAGGTGGTAAGCAGTGTCTCCTCCTGCTCCGCGAACAGGGTGATCTTCAGCGGCAGGTAGGGGATCAACTGCGGGTACCGGGCGCTCAGGTGACGCACCTCTTCGGGCTTACCGAAAAAGACGATACGGTATTTGTCGGTGGCAAAACCGCTGCTGGTCAGGCCGATATCCACCCGCTGCACCCGTGACACGGTATAGCCGTATTCACCAATCGTCCTCTGCAGTGCCAGCATCGTCTCGGGGAAGCTCTGCGCCGAGCGCATCATCAGCAGCTGATCGTTTCCGGCCTGTAGCGGCAGTGCCAGGGTGACGAGCAGCAGGGCGGCCAGTGTCTGAATGAGCCTGTTCATAGTGACGCCTCCTCCATGATATCCGCATAGACATTGAACATCTCGGTGCACGACTGATCCAGCTCGGCATTGTTGTAGACCCGACTGAGATAACGCGGGTTGATCGCCATCATGTGCACCCCATCCTCCTCCTCGACGACGGTAATACGGCACGGCATAAACAGGCCGATACGCGGGTCAAGGCTGAGCGCCTTGTTAATGAAACCGAAGTTGCAGAAGTAGATCACCACCTGTTTCCTGTTTTGCTGCTCCTCGGGGTACAGTCCCTCCTCGAGGTTTTGCACACGAATGATGCGGAAGTTCTTGCCGATAGCGGCACGCTTAACGTTCTCTACCGTCTCCTCCAGGCTGTAATCGGACTCCAGCATAATCACCGGCTCCTCAAGCTCTGCCGACTTCCAGTGGATGGGGCTCTGCTCGAAGCTGCGCACGTAACTGACGATGTCATCAATATTCTGCTCGTTTAGCCCCAGAGTGAGGTAGGAGCGCATCGGGGTACCGACCCGCCCCTCCATCAGGGTGCGCTTGATCATCTCGTCGCTGGCGGCCTTGAGAAAACCCGGGTTATTCAGCGCCGGGGGCATAATGGCCAGTTCACGCGGCCGGGAGAAGGTCACCCCGGTACCGTGGCCCCCCTCACCGTTAACGCCATGGCAGCCGGCACAGTAGCCACCGTAGAGCACCTTACCGCGTTGCGGGTCGCCGTTGACCGGCGTATAGGATTTGAGCGGCGCCCTTTTCTCAACATCCACCCAGTTACGCAGATGGGCGATAATCGCCTTTACCTGGGCATCGCTCAGCGAGGGGTGGGCCGGCATCACCCGACCGGGACGCCCCTCACGGATAGTGGTGAAAAGAAAGCCATCATCCACCGCATTAAGAAAACCGGGCAGCGCCAGCGGCACCCCCACCCCCCCTTCACCATTAAGCCCATGGCAGGCGGAACAGTTGAACTCATACAGGCGGGCGCCATCCGGGGCGGCGGTGACGGCACCGCTACATAACAGTGTCATTGTGAAGAGAAGTGAGGTGAGATTGCGCATGCATTCATCCAGCTAGCCAGTTATCGACGCCATATTAGCAAAACCTAATAGACGAGCATTGATTTACGTCAACAAAAAACGCAATCTGATCATAGCCCAGACGAAGGATGAAATGTGTATGAAACCGATCGCCGACTCCTGCATTGAGAATCAACGCCCTATCCTCACGGTATTACGGCAGCTGCTGCCGGGACGTACCACCCTGCTGGAGATTGGCAGTGGCACCGGCCAGCATGCGGTCTACTTCGCCCCCCAATTTCCGGCACTACAATGGCAGACCTCGGATCGCGAGGAGAACCACACCGCCATCCACGCCTGGCTCGCCGATGAGGGGGCGACGAATATCCTGCCTCCCCATACGCTTGATGTGCTGCAGCCCTGGCCCATCGAATCACAGAGTTTCGATGCGGTATTCAGCGCCAATACCGCCCACATCATGAGCTGGCAGGCGGTGGAGGCAATGTTCACAGGGGTCGCAAAGATACTGAATGAAGATGGGCTGTTCATCCTCTACGGCCCCTTTAACTACAAGGGCCGCTACAGCACAGAGGGCAATGCCCGCTTCGACAGCTGGTTGCGCCAGCGCGACCCGCTCAGCGGCATTCGTGATGTCGAGGCGATGCATCAATGTGCCGCCGCTCATGGCCTGCAGCCCTACCGCGACTTTGCGATGCCGGCGAATAACCGCCTGCTGGTGTGGCGCAAATCCTGCCCGTAGGAGCGGAGCGCTCACCGCGAGGGGTTGACCGTTTATAGCTCCAGCGCTTCTCCCCCCTGGTCAATCAGCGCCTGATTGAGCATTTCCACAAAGCCCGCGCCATCACTGTCACGCACCCAGCCCCCGGCCTCGTCACTCCAGTCAAAGTGGTAACCGCCACTACGTGCCGCCAACCAGAGCTGCATCACCGGGCTCTGACGGTTGATGATGATCTGGCTGTCGTTCTCCAGGGTCAGGGTGAGGATGCCGGCGGCATTTTCATAATCGAGATCGGCCTCACTGTCGTCTATCGCCTCTTCGATGGCGAGCAACATGGCATCTACCCGCTGGTGGAATTCGCTTTCGTTCATTGTGGTCATACCGCCTGAATAGTTAGGTTATTTAGTAAATATATTAACAACACCTTATAATCAACTGCATTACACCAACTCGTACTGGAGATTAGTCATGCGCATCTGCTGGGCACAATACACACTTTGGGCGGTGATCGCCGTGCTGGGTGTCGTGAGCATGCTGGCAGGCTGCGGCTCCAAGGGCGACCTCTACATGCCGGCCCCCGAACAACCGTCGGGGCAGACGCCACAACTGAGCGAAGAAAAGTAACTTCATGGATTACTTCAATTACCACGACGGGCGCCTGTGCGCCGAGCAGGTGTCACTCACCGAACTGGCCGAACAGTACGGCACCCCGGCCTACATCTACTCCCGCGCCACCATCGAGCGTCACTGGCAGGCCTTCGATGCTGCCCTTACCGGTGTCGACCACCTGGTCTGCTACGCGGTCAAGGCCAACTCCAACCTGGCAGTACTCAACCTGATGGCACGTCTCGGCTCCGGTTTCGACATCGTCTCCGGGGGCGAGCTGGAGCGGGTCGTGGCCGCCGGTGGCGACCCGGGCAAGGTGGTCTTCTCCGGTGTCGGTAAGCGTGTCGAAGAGATCCAGCGGGCACTGGAGCTGGGTATTCACTGCTTTAATGTGGAGTCTGAGTCCGAGCTGGATCGGATCAACGCGGTGGCTGAAATGATGGGCACCCGCGCACCTGTCTCGCTGCGCGTGAATCCCGATGTCGATGCCGGGACCCATCCCTATAT
Source organism: Thiohalomonadaceae bacterium (assembly GCA_041555695.1). Classification (GTDB taxonomy): domain Bacteria; phylum Pseudomonadota; class Gammaproteobacteria; order Thiohalomonadales; family Thiohalomonadaceae; genus JAPHSX01. The sequence continues at coordinate 8,443 of JBFFJV010000006.1, forward strand.
CTCCACCGGTCTGAAAGAGAACAAGTTCGGTATCGCCATCGAGCACGCCCCCGAGGTCTATGCACGCGCCGCCGAGATGAGCCATCTCAACGTGATCGGCGTCGACTGCCATATCGGCTCGCAGCTAACCGAGGTGACACCGTTCGTCGATGCACTGGAGCGCGTGCTGAATCTGGTCGATCACCTTTACGACCAGGGCATTGCCCTCTCCCACATCGATCTGGGCGGCGGCCTTGGTATTACCTACAACGACGAAACACCACCGATGCCCGGCGACTACGCCGCACCGCTGCTCGACAAGCTGGCCGGGCGCGACCTTAAGGTGATCATCGAGCCGGGCCGCGCCATCGTCGGCAATGCCGGCGTGCTGTTAAGCCGGGTCGAATACCTCAAGCACCACGAGGATAAAAACTTTGCCATCATCGATGCGGCAATGAACGACCTGATGCGTCCCGCGCTCTACCAGTCGTGGCAGGCCATTATCCCGGTCGAACCACACAACGATATCGAGCCACAACGCTACGATGTGGTCGGCCCGGTCTGTGAGACCGGCGACTTTCTCGGCAAGGATCGCGAGCTGGCACTCAAGGAGGGCGACCTGCTGGCGGTACGCTCTGCCGGTGCCTACGGGTTTACCATGAGCTCCAACTACAACAGCCGCCCACGTGCCATCGAACTGATGGTGGATGGCGAGCAGGTGCATGTGATCCGCGAGCGTGAAAACTTTGCCCAGCTCATTGCCGGTGAAAAGGTGTTACCAGAATGAGCATGCCTCGCACCCCCGAACCGGATCTCATGGAGGACATGGAGCAGGCACGCGCCTACGCCTACGCCAACTTTGATGAGCCGCATAACCGTTTCATTGAGTTAATTCAGCAGACATTTCCCGCTGAGGAGTTCGACCGTCTGGTGCTTGATCTCGGCTGTGGCTCTGCCGATATCTGCAAACGCTTTGCCGCCGCCTTTCCCAAAATGCGCATGCACGCCATCGACGGCTCCGAGGCGATGCTGCACTTTGCCCGCATCAATATCGATGCGCTGCGCCTGCACGAACAGGTCCGCCTGTTTAAGCGTACCCTGCCGGTAGAGAGCCTGCCCAAAGAACAGTACAGCGCCATCATCTGTAACAGCCTGCTGCACCACCTTAAAGATCCGCAGCTGCTGTGGCAAAGCATCAGGCAGTTCGCCGCCCCCGGTGCCCCTATCTTTGTGATGGATTTGATGCGCCCCGAAACAGAGGCTCAGGCCGATGAGCTCACCCGACTTCACGCCGGCAGTGAACCGCAGGTGTTAAAACAGGACTTTCGCAACTCACTCTCTGCCGCCTACACCCCTGAAGAGGTGGAGAGTCAACTCCTGCAGGCCGGTCTGCATCACTTGAAGATAAAGGTCGTTAGCGACCGCCACATGATTATCTACGGCAACATGCCCTAATCACAGGGTGGCGACAACCTTGCCTGCGCGTGTCAAGGCGTGGGCAGATGTCTGTTCACCATACAGAAAATAACGTAAGACAGGGAAGTCATATGCTGGAACATCTCGAAGAGGTAGAGCAGCTTACCAGCCACTGGAAAAATGCGCTGGGTAGCAACTACCAGGCCTACAGAAATCACATCTACCGTGTGATCAACCTCTGTGCCCTGTTAGACGATCTAAACGACACCGAACTGCGCCAGGTGGTGATCGCTGCCTGTTTTCACGACATCGCGATCTGGCTCGACGATACATTCGACTATCTCACGCCCTCGCGCCAATACGCAGAGCACTATCTCGAACAGCAGGGGCTAGCTGAGTGGGCTGATGTTATCGGTGCCATGATCGAGCAGCACCACAAGATCACCCCGTATAAAGGTCATAAACTGGCTGAAATCTTTCGTCGTGCCGACTGGATCGATGTCACGCTGGGACTACGCAGATTCGGTTTACGTTCTTCAGAGACACGGAAGGTCAGGACGACCTTTCCCAATGCCGGGTTCCACCCATTCCTGCTGCGGCGCAGTGGTCGTGAATTGCTGTCACACCCATGGAACCCCTTACCGATGATGCGGTGGTGAACTATTTCCGGGCACTAAACGTATGGATGCCTATAAACGGTTAGGCTGAGGTTGATTTGTCAGTGACAACTGTGAACGTCTTATATTCAGCCACGACCAGACTTAGCGTGTTCTCCGGTGCAATTTCCACTACGGACCGGATAGCGGCAATATAGCCTGTTTTTATTATTTCAGACTTTCTCCTACAGACATCTTTCCTGCTGAATTGCATTATCAACACTGCTTCCAAGCCGACATGTTATGTCAGGCGCTTAAAGGAAGCCTGGCCCCGCCCTCCAAGGTGGGGCTTTTTAATTCACGCTCAAATACCGTCTCGCGACCAGAACGAACGGTTTATCTCCTTATTTTGGATGGTAAAAAGCATCCCCTGCTGATGGCTGCTTCCCCTAACGCATCAACCTGACATAGTCACGGTAGATGCAGCGGTCCATCACCACGGTAATACCAGCGGCAGCGGCCTTCTCTGCGGCTTCCTGGTTAATCACTCCATCCTGTAACCACAGCGACTTAATGCCCAGTTCAATACAGGCATCGACAATGGGCATCACATGTTCAGGGGCGCGGAACACATCGACCATGTCAGGGCTGTGCGGCAGGGCATAGAGATCAGGGTAGGCGCTCTCGCCCAACACCTCATCCACCGCAGGGCGTACCGGGATGATGCGGTAGCCGAACCCCTGCATCGCGGCTGCGACATGGTGACTGGGACGGGCGGGATTGGGGGAGAGGCCGACCACGGCAATGGTTTTGACCCGATGTAATAGCTGGCGCAGACTATCGGCGTCGGGGTGGGTAAATTGCATCGTCATAGGCTCTATTTCATTTTGTCTGTGCATAAGTAAGGTAGACCATATTACCTCACACGCTAAACCCTTATACGGCTATAACCAGTGACAAATGGTCGCCTGAATAAGATTCCGCTACACTAACTTGCCCTTAGACAAAAACAACGAAGTACCGAGGGGTCATGGATTCCCTGACACAGCTACTGCTTACGCCGTTTATCGGCGCCATTCTTGTCGCACTATTACCCGGTGATAACCGAGCATTGCTGCGTAGCGTAGCTATTGGCGCCTCAACTTTGACCGCGCTCCTCTCATGGACGCTGCTGTGGCAATTCGACAGCACCACAGCGGCGATACAGTTCAGTGTCAACGTACCGTGGAATCCGCGCCTGGGTACCAGCTTTGCCCTCGGTATTGACGGCATCTCCCTGCCAATGGTGTTACTGGCTACCCTGCTCAGCCTCATTGCCATCCTCGCCTCGGCCTCCATCACCGAGAAGAGCAAGGGTTACTACGCCCTGCTGCTGTTGCTGGAGACGGCGATGCTCGGCGTCTTCATGGCGCAGGACTGGGTACTGTTCTATGTCTTCTGGGAGCTGACCCTGATCCCGCTGTTCTTCCTGATAAATGGCTGGGGCGGAGAAGGGCGCCAGACTGCCGCTCTCAACTTCGTGCTCTACACCATGGGTGGCTCGGTGTTTATGCTGCTGGCCCTGTTGCTGGTGTTTGATGAGGTGGGCACCCACAGCTTCGCCTTTGCCGACATCCTGGCGGGGGCACACGGCCTACCCGCCGAGACACAGCTGCTGATCTTCCTCGGTTTTCTCATCGGTTTCGGCGTGAAAATGCCGATCTTTCCACTACACGGCTGGTTGCCACTGGCCCACGTCGAGGCCCCCTCGCCGGTCTCCATCCTGCTCTCCGGCATCCTGCTGAAGATGGGTTCCTACGGCCTGATCCGCGCCGTCACGATGCTGCCCGAAGCGGCGATGGCGCTGCAAAATATACTGCTGGCACTGGCCCTTTTCGCCATCATCTACGGTGGCCTGCTGGCATGGCGCCAGAGTGACTTGAAGCGGATGATCGCCTACTCCTCGGTGAGCCACATGGGGGTTGTGCTGCTGGGTATTGCCACGCTGAATCTTTATGGTCTTACCGGTGCGCTGATGCAGATGGTGGCCCACGGCCTGGTAGCCGCGGCACTGTTCCTGTTGATCGGCCTGCTCTATGAACGTACCCACACCCGCGACATCAACGACTACAGTTCGCTGGTGCGTACCACTCCCCGCTTCGCCTTCTTCACCTCCCTTGCCTTTGTCGCTGCGGTCGGTATGCCCGGCACCGCCGGTTTTGTCGCCGAGTTACACGCCCTGATAGGCGGCTTCGAGCGCTGGGGCTGGCTGGCGGCAGGGCTGAGCCTGGGCGTGCTGATCAGCGCCGCCTATGCGGTGCGCACCGTGACCCGCCTGTTTACCGGACCGGTCAGGGCACAGATGCAGGGCACCGCCGACCTGCAGCGCGGCGAGCTGCTCGCCGCCTCGGTACTGACCCTGGGCTTCCTGCTGCTGGGCTTCATGCCGGCACCGGCGCTGGAGCTGATGGGTGCCTCGGTAACGCAACTCACAACGCTGTTTAACGGTACCGGAGGCTAGCGCCATGAGCGAGACACACTCCACTACCCGGGACATCCGCGAGACGCTACGCCACGCCATCGAACACTTCGAGCATGTACTGCCGGCGCAGGCGCCGATCCGCGACTTTGTGCACCACAATACCCTGCACGGCTTCCAGCACCTCAACTTTCCGGAGGCACTGGCAGCAGCGCGTAAGGTAAACGGCGCCTACGGCTACCAGCGTGGCGAGGACTACCGTCGCTACTATGCAGAGGGGCGCATCACCCGCGAAGACCTGGCTGCGGTACTGGCTGAAGACGAACGCTTTGATACCGGGAGCCCGCTGATCACAGCTGACGGGTTAAGTCTCACCCGGGCCGATCTGCTGATCGCCGCCCTGACCAATCCGATAAAGCCGGTCACCAACTGCCAGCTCACCTGGCAGATCGAAGAGCTTTCGGCACTGGGGCGTTTTCGCGATGGTGTCGCCTACGAAAGCCGCAAACGCATCCTCAACCAGAGCCGTAAGTCCGAGCCCGAAGCGGTTAGCGATTTGTGGCAGGCCAGCCTGGAGCGGCTGGGGCTGCAACACTTTTTGCTCCACCCCGAAGAGCTGACCGACCTCAGCCCCGAGCTGGCCGAGTCGCTGTTCGGCACCGAGGGCAGGAAGGCGCACGAGACCCATGAAGTAGGGGGCGATGCCCCGATGCGCCACACCCTGATGCGCAAGTCCGGGGCCAAACTGCTGGATGACCTGCTGGCACGCGTCGGTGATGAACTGACCCTGCGCGGTCTGCTGCAACAGCTCACCGGTCACGACATTCTCGAAGAGTTCCGCCCCGCGTTGATCCGCCTGATGGGGGGCTATCTCGATCAGGGGCTGGCCGCCTGGCACGGTGAAGAGCGCACCACCGGCTTCCTGCAGTACTGGCGTGCCAGTGCCGAGGATGAGATGGCATGGCTATTCGATGACCTGCCTGAGTGGCGCGACGAGCTGGAGATGCTGGCCGATGACTCGCTCGATGTGGTGATGGGTGAACTGCAACGTCTCGGCCTGCCCGAAGAGAGGTGGGCAACATATATCGAGCGGCTGGCGCTGGAACTTCCCGGCTGGTCCGGCATGTTCCTGTGGCGCCACAACCACCCCGGTTATGAGGGGCTGAAACCCGATCAGGTCGAGATGATGGACTACCTGGCGGTACGCCTGATGCTGGAGCGCATCTACGCCCAGCGCCTCTGCCGTCAGTTATGGCGCATCGAGGCGAGTCTGGAGATGCTGCGCTGGTACTTCCGCCGCCGCCGCTCCGAGCTCTATGTCCGCCACTGCCTGTTCAACCAGCGCCTGCCCGAGTATCTGGTTAACGCGGCGCAACGCCTGTGTGAGGACTACACCAGCAGCGACAACTACGACAGCTGGCAGCAGCTGGCCGATAAGGTCTGGACCTGGAAACAGAGCCCCGCCTCCGACACCCTCGGCGGGCACACCGTATTGAAGAGTGGCTGGCGCCTGTTTGTGCTGGCACAGCACCTGGGGCTAAGCGGCGCTGAGATTCGTGAGCTGAATGATGAACAACTCACCGCCCTGTTTGTCGCGCTGGACCTGGACGACGAGACCACCGGGTTTATCTGGCTGCAGGCCTACGAGCGTCACTACCACGAGCAGGTATTCAACGCCCTGACACAAAATCACGGTCGCGGCCCCTGGGCCGAGCGTGGTGGCACCGCGGGACGCCCCTCGGCACAACTCATCTTCTGCATGGATGATCGTGAAGAGTCGATCCGCCGCCACCTTGAGGAGCTCGAACCCGGTATCGAAACCTTTGGTGCCGCCGCTCACTTTAACGTCTTCCAGTACTGGAAACCGCTCGATAGCGAAAAACGCATCACCCTTTGTCCGGTCGTTACGGTACCGACCCACGAAACCCGTGAGGTACCCGCCAGGGGGCAGGAGGAGACCGCTGCCCTGCATCAACGCCGCCGCTCACTGCGCCTGGCCTTCAAGGAGCGCCTGTTCCAGTCGACCCGGCTTCAGCCGCTCGCCTCGCTACCACTGATGATACTGGCCGCACCGCTCAGTCTGGCGCTGTTGGCCGCCAGGGTGTTCGCGCCCTTTCGCACCGGCCGCCTGCTTGAGCAGTTACGCCAACGGTTCGATCACGACGAGGTCGTTACCGATGCCATCTTCACCGCCCCCGTGCAGCGTAATGATGCGACCCCTGTAGCCCCCCAGCTCGGCTTTAGCGACCTTGAACAGGCCGACCGTTGCGAGGCCTTCCTGTACAATAACGGCCTGCTCAGGGGGATGTCGCGCCTGGTGGTGATCATGGGCCACGGCTCGATGAGCCAGAACAACCCCCACCTGGCCGCCTACGACTGCGGCGCCTGTTCCGGTCGCCACAGCGGCGCCAACGCCCACATCTTTGCCGCCTTTGCCAATCGCCCCGAGGTGCGCGCCCTGCTGCTTGAGCGCGGTATCGCCATCGACGAAGACAGCTGGTTCCTCGGTGCCGAGCACAACACCTGTGATGAGCAGATCCACTGGTACGACCTCGACAAGGTCCCCGAGAGCCACCAGAATGATCTCGAACAGCTACAGTCGACGGTGGCCAAATCGGTACGCCTCTCGGCACACGAGCGTGCCCGCCGTTTCGCCTCAGCCCCCGATACCGGCAAGCTGAGCCCGGAGAAGGCCTACCAGCACAGCATCGGCCGCTCCATGGACTTCAGCCAGGCGCGTCCCGAGCTGGGCCACGCGACCAATGGATTTGCCTTCATCGGTCGCCGCTCGGCCACCCGCGGAGCCTTCTTTGACCGTCGCTCCTTCCTCATCTCCTACGACCCCGGCACCGATGAAGACGGCAGCGTCATCGAGCGCCTGCTGCTGGCCAACGGCCCCGTAGGTGCCGGCATCAATCTGGAGTACTACTTCTCCACGGTAAATAACGAGGGCTATGGCTGCGGCTCCAAGGTAACCCACAACGTCAGCGGCCTGCTGGGGGTGATGCATGGCGCCAGCGATGACCTGCGAACCGGCCTGCCGCGGCAGATGATTGAGATCCACGAAGCGATGCGCCTGCTGGTGGTGGTAGAGGCGAAGACTGAAATCCTCACCGAGATCTACCTGCGCCAGCCACCGCTGCAGGAGCTGATCGGTAACGGCTGGCTTATCGTCGCCGCCAAGGACCCCGATTCAGCGCGCATCGACCGCTTCATCCCTGACAAGGGGTGGCTGGAGTGGCAGGGCGAACTTAAGGAGTTGCCCACTGTGAGACGCTCATCCGAGTGGTATAGCGGCCACCGCGAGCCGCTGCCGATGAGCCTGATCGAACAGCAGGAGGTGGGCCATGCGTCTTGATCTGACCCTTTTGGAACTCATCCCGCTGGTTCCCGCCCTGCCGCTGCTGGCGGCACTGTGGATCGCCATCGGCTATGTCGTGGGTGCCAACCGTGGTGAGGCGGGAGAGAAGATGACCAGCCACATCACCCTGATGGCTTCCGGCCTGTCGCTGCTGATCATCCTCGCCATCGACGTGATGTCACTGCACTACGGCGCGGCACCGGGGCAGGTGGTGCTGGGGCAGTGGCTGGCGGTGGGTGACTACCAGATCAATATCAGCTTCACTCTCGACACCCTGGGGCTGGCGATGACCACCCTGGTAGCGCTCATCGCCTTCCTCACCCTGCGCTTTTCGGTTAACTACATGCACCGCGAGGAGGGCTTCCAGCGCTTCTTTATGGTGATGTCGCTGTTCAGCGCGGCGATGCTGCTGATCGTCAGCGCCGGCAATGCCCTGCTGATGTTTATCGGCTGGGAGCTGGCCGGGGTCAGCTCCTATCTGCTGATCGCCTACGTCTTCGAGCGCCCCATCGCTACCGCCAACGCCACCCGTGCCTTTGTCACCAACCGCATCGGCGATGCCGCTTTTATCCTCGCCCTGTTCCTTGCCATCAACTGGTTTGGCGGTGTGGAGTGGCCGACCCTGCTAGACGCCAGCGGCAGTGCTGGCGGCGGGCTGGAGAGCCTGAGTGCCGGCCTGCTGGCAACGGCCTTCCTCATCGCCGCCCTGGCCAAGTCGGCCCAGTTTCCCTTTGCCCCGTGGATCGGACGGGCACTGGAGGGGCCAACCCCCTCCTCGGCGATCTTCTACGGCTCGCTGATGGTGCATGCGGGAGTCTATCTGCTGATTCGCCTGCAGCCGCTGTTTGAACAGGTACCGATGCTGACCCCACTGCTGGTGCTCCTCGGCCTCATCTCCGTACTCTACGGCTGGCTCGGGGCCCAGGTGCAGAGCGATGTAAAGTCGGGGCTGATGTTCGCCACCACCGCCCAGGTGGGTTTAATGTTTATCGAGTGCGGTCTTGGCTGGTACGAGCTGGCCAGCTGGCACCTGATGGCCCACGCCTCGTGGCGTGCACTGCAGTTTCTCAGCGCCCCCTCAATATTCATGCTGGTAGAGCAACCCGCCAAACCGGTTCCCGACTGGCTGCGCCGCCGCCACTGGCTCTATCACGCCACGCTGCAACGCTTCTGGCTCGATGATCTCAGCGATGGTCTGCTGGTTCGGCCCAGCCACGAGCTGGCCCGCGAGGTGGAGCGTTTTGATACTGCAGTCATCAACCGCATGGTCGGCCACGACAGCAGCGGCCTTATCGCCGCGGCTGACTCAAAGGGGCAAATCGGCACCGCTCGCGGCGTCGCAGGGCACGCCATGGAGTGGCTGGCGACACGCCTGGAGTGGCTGGAAAACAACCTCATCCTGCGCCTTGGTGGTGAGGGTCTGCTGGGTCTGATCAGCCGCATCGGCAAGAAGGCGCAGTTGATTGAGACGCTGCTGGAGCAGCCACGTTATCTGTGGCTGATGATCATGGCGACCTTCGTGGTCATCATTTAGCGGTGACAGCACGAGCGGTAAGGCATTTGCACCTGAACGCTGATTATCGAAGGCTCCCCTCTCCCTGGCGCAGAGGGAGCAACACGTTAACGAGCTTGGGAACACCTGTTTTGGAACTGTACGCACAATGGTAATGCAAGAGATCCCCTGGGCCACGCAGATCGACTTTCCGATTCTGGCCACAATGCAGCTACTGCCGCTGGCAGCCATGGTGCTGCTGCTAGTGGTTCGCAAACGCGAGAAACTGCTGTTCCCCATCGCCTTTGCCGCGGCCCTGCTGGAGCTGCTATTTTCGGTCGAGCTTTACCAGGCTCTGGATCACAGCTCCAGCGCCTTCCAGTTTGGCGAGAGCCTGCAGCTGTTCGGGCCACTCGCCTACCATGCAGCAGTAGACGGTGTAAGCGTGCTGTTCGTTATGTTCACCGCACTGCTGGCCCTGCTGGTGGTGATCTACGGCGAGGTACGCACCTTCCCCCCAAAGGGACTCTTCCTGTCAACAGTATTTGCGGTGGAGGCGGCACTGGTCTCCAGTATTGTCAGCATCGACCTGCTGTGGTTCGTGGTGGTAAGTGCACTGCAACTGCTACCGGTGAGTTACCTGCTGTACAAGTGGTCGACCTCGCCTGCCAAGGATGAGGCGGTGACGCGCTTTGTACAGTTCATGGGCAGCGGCCTGCTACTGCTGCTTGGCGGGGTACTGATGCTGGGCTGGCAGTATGCCGATTCCAATGGCGGGCAGTGGAGCTTCGATCTATATGACCTGGCGCGCCAGCCGGTGGCAGCCGGGTCGCAGAGCGTGATCTTCTTCCTGCTATTCTACGGGCTGGCGGTACGCATCCCGCTGTTCCCGCTGCACGGCTGGCTGCCGAAGGTCGCCGAGCATGGCTCGGTGGCGGTGGCCCCGGTATTCCTTATCGGTCTGAAGGTAGGCATCTACGGGATCTTCCGCTTCGTGCTGCCGCTGCTACCCGAGGCGGTGATGCAGTGGCACCTCTATGTCATCGCCTTCGCCGTGGCCGGGGTGTTCTATGCCGCACTGCTGGCAATCACCCAAATTAATCTGCGCCGCCTGCTCGCCTTTGCCGTGATCAGTCACTCGGGGATTTTAATCATCGGCCTGTTCAGCCTGAGCCACCTTGCCTTTCAGGGGACGCTCATTCTATCGATTAACTTTGGTCTGGCCGGAGCCGGGCTGCTGTTCATGACCGGCATGATATTCCGCCGCACCCGTACCACGCTGCTACGACAGCTCGGCGGCCTGTTCGAGACGATCCCCCTGATCGGTATTACCTTTTTCGTCGCCGGCCTCTCTATCGTCGGCATGCCGGGTACCCCCGGCTTTGATGCGGCTCACCTCATCCTTGAGGCTTCCATGCACCGCTACGGCGCGCTGGTAACCATCGCCGCGGCACTGGGTAACGTGGTCGCTGCCGGCTTCCTGCTGTGGGCCTTTCAACGCGCCTTCCTCGCCGCCAAACCCGAGGGGATGCACAAGCTTGAACCGGTCAACCGCGCCGAGATACTGCTGGCGTCGATTGTGCTCGTCAGCCTGCTCGGTGCCGGCTTCTATTCCGAGCCGTTGCTGGAGCTGGTGGACATGTCACTGGTTAACCTGAGCGAGCTTTATGCCGACGCTCCCCACGTCCGCCACGCCAATTGAGGAGACCGACGCGTGCCTGAGCAAGCCTTCCCCTACATCAGCCTGATGATCCTCAGCCTGCCGCTGGCAGCGCTGCTGATCTGGCTGCTTGATGCCTCCCGCGCACGCTGGGTCGCACTGTTTGCAGCGCTGTTCGACCTGCTGCTGTCACTCGGTCTGCTCGGGGCCTTCGACAGCAGTGTCGCAGGCTTTCAGTTTGTCGAGACGGCCAGCTGGATCCCGACACTGAATGTTCACTACCAAATGGGGGTCGATGGCATCTCGGTACTGTTCCTGCCGCTGACCGCGCTGCTGTTCCTCGGCGTGATCGTTGTCTCCTGGAACAGCATGCGTAACATGCCGCAACTCTATTTCATCCTGCTGCTGTTGCTGGAAACAGCAACGTTGGGGATCTTCACCGCACTCGACACCATCGTCTTCTTCCTGTTCTGGGAGATGTCACTCATTCCCAGCTACTTCCTCATCAGCCTCTGGGGCATCGGCCCCAACCGCCGCTTCGCCGCCACCAAGTACACCATGCAGATGCTGATCGGCGGTGTCCCCTTACTGTTCGGTTTCCTGTTTGCGGCATTCAATCATAGTGATGCGGCTCTGGTGTTTGACTATGTAAGACTGCTCCGTGAACCACTATCGGAAGAAGTACAGTTAGTGGTCTTTCTGCTGTTAGTCATTGGCTTTGCCTTCAAGACCGCACTATTCCCACTACACACCTGGTTACCAACGGTGGCGATGGAGGGGCCAATTGGACTCACCGCGATCATGTTAGGCATCAAAGTGGGCGCCTATGGCTTGATACGCTTTGCCATTCCGCTGGCACCCGATGCGGCCCATGACTTCCACTGGCTGCTCGCCGGGCTAGGGGTTATCGGCATCCTCTACGGTGCACTCATGGCTCTGGTGCAGACCAACCTGCGCCGCATGCTCGCCTTCTCCAGCATCAGCCACGTCGGCCTGGTACTACTGGGTCTGGCCTCCTTCAATATCGAAGGGATCCAGGGCGTACTATTCGCACTGCTCAACTTCACCGTGATCAGCGGAGGCATGCTGCTGCTTACCGCAATGCTGCATCATCGTATCGGCTCAAATGAGGTGCTCAACCTTGGCGGTGTCGCCACCACCATGCCACTGCTTGCCGCCTTCTTCTTTCTGTTCGGGCTGGCCAGCATGGGCATTCCCGGCACCAACGGATTCCCAGCGGAATTTCTGATCATCGTCAGCGCACTGAAAAGCCACACCGGTGCCGGTCTTGCTGCACTGTTCGGTGTGGTCATCGGGGCAGGCTACCTGCTCGCCTACTACCGTCGCGCCTTCTACGGCCCGGCCAGGAATCAGGCGATCATCGAGGCGCTGGATATCCGGGGTCGCGAATTGATAGTGGTGAGTGTGTTTGCCCTGGTAATCATCGCCACCGGGCTCTATCCCAGTGGCATACTCGATATAACACGCAGTAGCGCAGAAGCATGGATAAGTATCGTTTCACGCTGAGCCGTGGGGGTACGGCTCAGTCAAGCGGGCTACGGACTGCCACTCCAGGTGTATTGAGTACATGGGTATAGATCATCGTGGTCGACACATCAGCATGACCTAGCAGCTCCTGCACCGTACGGATGTCATAACCGTTCTCTAATAAGTGTGTGGCAAAAGAGTGGCGCAACGTGTGCGAGCTAACACGTTTATTGATATGAGCTGCGCTAGATGCCGTTTTAATCGCCTTCTGTAATGCACTCTCGTGCAGATGATGTCGTCTGGTTATGCCGCTACGCGGATCAACGGAAAGCCGCGAACTAGGAAAGAGGTATTGCCACTTCAACTCTCTTGAAGCGTTCGGGTACTTCCGCGCCAGGGCGTTGGGTAAGTAGGCCTCACCAAACCCCGCCAACAAGTCTTCTTCATGCTGTTCCTCCACCACAATCATCTGCTGCTCCAATTGGGCACACAATTTTTGCGGTAACGGTACCCGGCGATCCTTGCCCCCCTTTCCAGAGCGAACCACAATATGACCATATCCAAAATCAATATCCTGCAACCTCAAGCGCAGGCACTCCATCAGTCGCATCCCCGTGCCGTAAAGCAACGCCCCCATTAATCCGTGAATCCCCTTGAGCTCGGACAGCAGTCGTGACACCTCCTCCTTTGTCATTACAACAGGAAGACGCTTGGGTCTCTTCGCGCGCACAAAACCACCCAATTCACCCAGAGGCTGTTCAAGAACCTGATCATAAAAAAATACCAGCGATGTCAGTGCAAGGCTCTGTGTACTCGCACTAACATTTCTATGTACCGCCAGATACTCAAGAAAAGCCACAACTTCGTTACCACCCATACTCTGCGGGTCGGCCATTTTATGAAAGGCAACGAATCGCGAAAGCCAAAGATTGTAGGTCTGTTCAGTACGGATAGAATAGGCACGGCGACGGATTTCACTAACAAGACGATTTACCACTGAAGGGTATTTTGTAGTCAGTTCATGAAGATGTGATGAGCGCACTTTGTCAGGATAATCAGCATCCCTCAACACGCTTTCTGACACCGGAGGATGTAACCTGACAATAGTTGCATAGTTTGGTGCGAGAGAAGTGGAGGCATCACGAAAGTATGTCCAGTTAACGTCATTACACCATGCCACCTGCAACAGATCGCAAAAAAGAATCTGTATAGCATCAACAGCCTGTGAAAACTGCCAATCTTTCAGTCTCGTATTTCGTCCTAATTGCTTAAAGTAGTGGCTAATATCTTCACGGTTATGCTCCTGCAACTTTTTACCATCGTGCGCTTTTATATAATCCTCGGCATGCTTCACATACCAGCGTTGATGCGAGATCTTGATACCATATGACGGCAAAAGGGCGATATATCGGTCCCAGAATCGTTTAATCGGCGTATCTGTAACATTGTCGTGACAATCCATCGTCTATCTCCCTCTCTCCTTGATAAAACCACATAATTAGTAGAATAATAGAGGGCAATGAAATGTCTATACCGAATAGGGATATATAGATCTATACCGATGCCGTATAGTTCGGAAAACAACCTGTTCGGTATAGTTAACTGTTATGCCTAAAAACATGGAAAGAGCATTGATTAGATCTGCATTAATAGCATTGTTACTGGTATCGGGTGGTGCAAGAGCCTCTGAAGAAGCGACCATCCTTCTTCTGGATGGTAGAG
>JBFFJV010000007.1:0-22039 GCA_041555695.1 Thiohalomonadaceae bacterium
AACGCTGACTCAACCAGCGCAGCTCACCCGACTTGTGCACCACCTGAAATTCACAGCCCAAGGGGGCATCGCCGGCAATGGCGCACGACCAGCGCTCGCTGACATAGTCACTCCACGCGTTGTGAGTGAGCTTGGCCACCAACTGTGGTGTGGCAAGAAACTCCTCTGGTGTGTAGCCGAAGATATCCGTCGCCGCCGGGCTGACATACTCATACACGCCCTCGGGCAGGGTCATGCGGAACAGCATGTCGGGGGCATTATCGGCCAGTCGCTCAAAACGTTTTTCACTATCCGTCAGCGTCTCCTGTAACTGCTGGCTGCGCTGCCACAGATGGCGGTAGCGATAGAGTAGTACCAGCAATAACAGGGCGGCGACAAACAGGCCCATGACATAATGACTGGTCTCATGTTCGATAACCCCAACATGTAGCCACTGGTGAACCAGGTTTGCACGCTCCCTTTCAGAGATTGCACTAATGGCCTTGTTCAACACGGGTAACAGGGGGGAGCGGGATTCATTCACCAGTAGTTTGTAATAACTATACCCGCCAAGAGCCCCCCCTATCTTCAGCTGCTCCATACCCAGGAGCTTAAGCTGATACCTGAGTATCTCCAGGGGGGCAATGAACGTATTCCAGTCACCACTGACAATCCCTTCCAGTCCGGTACGGATTGAATCGACCTCGCTAATATCAAGGCCTGGATACATCTTCTTCAACACATCGACATTGGTACCACTAACGACTCCTACCCGCTGCCGGCTTAGCACAGTAAAATCATCGCTGTTATGAGTGCTAACGGCATAACCCATTTCCGAACTAAAGAAACTCTGGGTAGCCAGATACTCTCCGCTAACCACGGGAGTTTTAGTGCTGGTGATAAGATCGCACTGCCGTGCAGTGAAGCGCTTCCAGCTCTGCGCATAGTCCGGGGTAGAGACAAGTTTGAAACGCACCCCGGAATTCTCTGTCACCCGAGCGAGGAAATCGGCAAAAAGGCCTGCATGCTGCCCATTTACATCAATCTGCTCAAAGGGCATAAACGCGGGGTCAACACACAGCGTAAAGGGGCTGTTCTCCGCCACATAGCGCTGCTCATCATCAGAGAGAGAGACCGTCTCATAGGCCGGGGCATGCGTTGTGGCCAGCAACATGGCCAGCAGTATGAAAGTGGTTCGTATGGAACTTGGTGACATTATTTTTCCGCCATTGCGGGAGCCAGCACTACTCACGCAGTCGAGTTTGAGACATCAAGGGTTGCGCCCTTAAAACCGCCAGGAATATTCACTGTGATAGTTACCAATATGTGGCATATTCCAGCCATTTCAACGGGGCCAGCCCTGGTGTCTCAGCAGGCTATCTGTAGCGCTCCAGCCAGGAAGAGCTACTCAGCTGCTGCTGCAGCTCACGGGTATCGATACCATGGGCCAAATCTACACGCCGGGTACAACTCAACTCGCAGGCGGCATGCTCAAAGAGCCCTTTACACAGCGAGTAGCCTCGATCTGGCTTACCGATATGGTCATTACTTTTCATGGCAACTGCTCCTGATCACACCCATTACTACGCTGATAATTCATCGACTGGGATATTAATTTCGTTAAGAATCAATAAGATAAATCACACTTAAAACATAATTAAGGCCCGAAAAAAGAATCGAAATACTCGATACCAGATTCAGAAGGAAGACATAATATCGTTTACATCGATTTTTATCAACGGCATGCGCTATAACCGTTTACAGCCATCCAATCGAATTGGGCCCATTAAGGAGTCACTCGCAAGAGAGGGAAAGTGCATGCATTACAAGGCATTAAGCGATCGATTTCAGCTCAGGGGGTTCTATCAGGAGAAATTGAGCGGGCGCTCAAGATGGTAGCGAAGAGTATTCATGCGAAATGCATCATGGGGTAACCGGGCACACGGGGTTCCATGATGACACTACCGTTCTGAAAACTACCCGCCAGACTAGCTGTTGATAGATATGACAGGGTAGCCGACATGACCCCCTGAATGGGTGGTCAGATCTGAGCATTTAGGGTGCGGACGGAGAACCCGGGACCAGTGACCACCAGGCCCCCTTTTTCTCGGTATGCGTTTCCAGCTAGCCCGCCGGCGGTCAGGCGCCTGCCTCGCATTTTTTCAGATCAAACGTTACTGGATCTCTTCAATATAGCTGCGGCTAATCGGGGTCTGTACGTAGAACTTCCTGCCGTTCTCCTGCGCCCAGAAATAATAGTAGCCCTTGCCCGGCTCCGAGGTGACCTTGCCGTCCCGCACCTCCCAGCTTTTCACATGGGCACCATCAGCATAGGTAACACGATAGTCACCCTCCAGCCAGCTGACACCGAGGCGCGACAGTTTATTCTGTTGCTCTTCACTACATCCACCGAGCAACACCGCTAGCACAATGAGGGGGATAATCATCTTCATAATGTTCACCTTGTTCAGTGTGTGGTCCTGCCAACGGGAGGCGAAGAGAGAGTGACAAACAGCTGCTCGGCATCGACCGCATCGAACTGGTACTGCTTGTTGCAGAAGTGGCAGGTCACCTCAACCCTTTTCTCTTTATCGAGAATATCCATCACCTCCCCATGACCGAGGCTGCGCAGTGAGTCCGCCACCCTCTCACGGGAACAGTGACAGTGGAAGGCTACCGGTTCGCGCTCAAAGAGACGCAGGTCCTCTTCATGAAACAGACGCTGAATCACCTCCTGTTGTTCCAGCCGCAACAGCTCCTCATCTCGCACCGTGCCAGCAAGGGCGGTAGCCCGATCCCAGGCATCGACATCCGCCTCGTCACCCTCGCCTGGCATCTTCTGCAGCAGCAGTCCTGCGGCCCGCTCCCCATCGCTGCTCAACCACATGCGGGTGGGTAACTGCTCAGAACGTTCCAGGTAGTCGTCGATGGCATCGGCCAGAGAGTCACCGCTAAGCGCCACCAGCCCCTGATAACTTTGCGCCCCCTTGCCCGGGTCAATCGTGATCACCAGGTTACCATCGCCGAAGCGGCTTCGCAGGTCCCCCTCCGGCACCTCACCGCTCCACAGTGCCATACCGCGTATATGGTAAAGCACACCAGCCTCACCTTCGACGCGGCGTGGCGTGCAATCCACGACCAGCATTGAGATGGGACCGTTACCGCGAACCTGCAGGGTGATATTGCCCTCGAACTTCATCGTCGCCGCCAGTAACACCCCGGCCACCATCATCTCGCCCAGCGGACCGCGTACGCTTTGCGGGTAGTCGTGGCGCTCCAGTGCCGCCTTCCACGAGGCGTCGAGCTGTACCAGCTCGCCACGGATAGCGGCATTCTCAAAGAGAAAGCGTTGCAGAGTGTCACTCATAGCTGTTCCAGATAATTAATTCATTGAGGGTAAAACGAACAGGGCGTGAAGTCATAAACGAATCGCCTATAACAACGCGCCCTTTACGATGAAACAGATTTACAGCAGAGCGTCGAGCTTACTCTTCAGCAGCTGGTTAACCTGACCGGGGTTGGCCTTACCCTGGCTTGCCTTCATCACCTGACCGACGAAGAAGCCGATCATCTTGCCGCGCTTATCGGGCTCGGCGTTGCGGTAGTTATCCACCTGCGGGCCGTTGCTGGCGATGATCTCATCGATGATCGTCTCAATGGCACCACTGTCGGTGATCTGCTTAAGGCCTTTCTTTTCGATCACCTCATCGGCACTGCCCTCACCGTTCCACATCGCCTCAAATACCTCCTTGGCGATCTTGCTGGAGATGGTGTTATCGGCGATACGCTTGAGCATGCCGCCCAGTAGCTCGGCTGAGACCGGTGACTCGTCGATATCCTTGCCGTCACGATTGAGTGCGGCAGAGAGCTCTCCCATCACCCAGTTGGCACAAAGTTTGGCCTCGCATCCAGAGGCATCAAGTAGTGCCTCAAAATAGTCCGCATTCGCCCTGGAGGCGGTAAGAACCCCGGCATCCACCACCGGCAGGCCCAGCACCTCGACAAAACGCTGACGCTTGGTATCGGGGAGCTCCGGCAGGGTGGCTCGCACCGCCTCAATAAAGTCATCCTCCACAATCACCGGGAGCAGATCGGGGTCGGGGAAGTAACGGTAGTCGTTGGCCTCCTCCTTGGAGCGCATGGAGCGAGTCTCGCCCTTGTCCGGGTCGAACAGGCGGGTCTCCTGCACCACCTTGCCACCCGATTCCAGGATGGCAATCTGACGCTCCATCTCGTACTCCACCGCCTTCTCGACAAAGCGGAAGGAGTTGAGGTTCTTGATCTCGGCACGGGTGCCGAACTCCTCCTGGCCCCTGGGACGCATTGAGATGTTCACATCACAACGGAAGGAGCCCTCTGCCATATTGCCATCACAGATTTCAAGGTAGGTAACGATGGAGTGGATCTTGCGCATGTAGGCGGCGGCCTCGGCACCGGAGCGCATATCGGGGTCAGAGACGATCTCCAGCAGCGGGGTACCGGCGCGGTTGAGGTCGATACCGGTCATTCCCTGGAAGTCCTCGTGCAGTGACTTGCCCGCATCCTCTTCGAGGTGCGCACGGGTGATACCGATACGTTTGGTTGAACCATCCTCCAGCTCGATATCCAGCTCGCCGATGCCAACGATTGGCAGCTCGAACTGGGAGATCTGGTAGCCCTTGGGCAGATCCGGGTAGAAATAATTTTTCCGTGCAAAGACCGAGCGCTTGCCGATCTCGGCATCCACCGCGAGACCGAACTTCACCGCCATACGTACCGCCTCTTTGTTCAACACCGGCAAGACACCGGGAAGTCCCAAATCTACGGCACAGGCCTGTGTATTGGGCGCGGCGCCATAGGCGGTGGAGGCGCCGGAAAAGATCTTCGATCTGGTCGCAAGCTGGGCGTGAATCTCACAGCCGATTACTACTTCCCATTCCATTATTCGATACCCTCCGGTGCCTGGGTGTGCCAGTCGGTCACTTGCTGGAATTTATGTGCCACATTAAGCAGGCGCGACTCGTCAAAGTAATTGCCGATGATCTGCAGCCCCACCGGACGGCCGTTGACCAGACCTGCCGGAACCGACATGCCGGGCACGCCGGCCAGGTTCACCGCAATGGTGTAGATATCGGCCAGGTACATGGAGACCGGGTCATCGGACTTCTCGCCCAGATTAAAGGCGGGACTCGGGGTGGTCGGACCCATAATCACATCCACCTGCTCGAAGGCCTTCCTGAAGTCATCAGAGATCAAATGGCGTAGCTGCTGTGCCTTCAGGTAGTAGGCATCGTAGTAACCGGATGAGAGGGCGTAGGCCCCCACCATGATGCGGCGCTTTACCTCGCTACCAAAGCCTTCGCCACGCGAGCGTTTATAGAGGTCTTCGAGATCCTTCGGGTCTTCACAGCGATAACCGAAACGCACCCCGTCCATCCTTGAGAGGTTGGAGGAGCACTCGGCCGGGGCCACCACATAATAGGTAGGTACCGCGAGATTGGTGTTGGGCAGGGAGATCTCCACCACCTCGGCACCGAGCTTTTTATACTCCTCAATCGCCGCATTAACCGCGCTGGCCACCTCGGCATCCAGCCCTTCACCAAAGTACTCCTTCGGCAGGCCGATCTTCAGGCCCTTAAGGTCCTTGTTCAAATCAGCAGTGTAGTCGGGCACATCACGCTCCACACTGGTGGAGTCACGCTCATCAAAACCGGCCATCGTGCCGAGCATCAGGGCACAGTCCTCGGCGGTACGCGCCATCGGGCCGGCCTGATCCAGCGAAGAGGCGAAGGCGATCATGCCGTAGCGCGAGACCCGACCATAGGTCGGCTTGAGGCCGGTGATACCGCACAGTGCCGCCGGCTGGCGAATCGAGCCACCGGTATCGGTGCCGGTTGCACCGGGCGCAAGGCGTGCCGCGACACAGGCCGCGGAACCACCGGAGGAGCCACCCGGAACCGCTTTGGTATCCCAGGGGTTCTTTACCGGGCCGTAGAAGCTGGTCTCGTTGGAGGAACCCATCGCGAACTCATCCATGTTGGTCTTACCCAGCATCACCACACCGGCCTCCTTGAACTTGCGAACAACCGTCGCATCGTAGGGGGCAATAAAGGGGTCGAGCATCTTCGAGGCGCAGGAGGTGCGTACCCCGTCGGTGCAGAAGATATCCTTGTGGGCGATCGGCACGCCGGTCATTGGCCCCGCCTCACCGGCAGCGATGCGGGCATCGGCGGCACGCGCCTGCTCCAGCGCCTGCTCTTCGGTGACGGTGATATAACTGTTGAGGTTGCCATCGAGCGACTTGATGCGCTCCAGATAGGCCCTGGTCAGTTCCTCACTGGTGAACTCACCGGCCTTCAGGCCAGCCGCCAGTTCGGCAATGGTTTTAGTATGCATAGGGGTTCCGTTCAGCAAATTGCTTAAATTAATGTTTCAACACGGCTGCGCACTGAATCACTCCGTCACAGTTCAGCATGAACATGCTGAGCCGTGACTCACTCGATGACTTTGGGCACCAGAAACAGGCCATCTTCCACTGAAGGGGCATGCTGCTGCAGGTGCTCGCGCTGGTTCTCCTCGCTCACCACATCCTCACGCAGACGCTGTGCCATATCGAAGGGGTGGGCCATCGGGCTTACACCAGTGGTATCGACGCTGTTCATCTGCTCGACCAGGGTAAGAATATTCGACAGGTTCTCAGCATAGGCGGGAACGTCTTCCTCGCTTATGGCGAGCCGCGCCAGGTGGGCGATGCTCTCGACATCGCTTTTATCCAGTGCCATAGATGACTCCAAAATAGAACTATTGCGCAAAAAGGGGGAACTTATCACAGATATGACCTTGCCCAAAGACCCACCGGATTGTTACATTAGCGCGATCACTCTATAGATAACACCGAACCGGATAATAAGCGAAGACAATTATGGGACTGATGAGACGTTTTAAGGGGCTCTTTTCATACGATATCTCCATCGATCTGGGAACCGCCAATACGCTGGTTTATGTGCGTGGGGAAGGTATCGTGCTCAACGAACCCTCAGTCGTTGCCATCCGCCAGGAGGGTGGTGGCCCCAATAGCGCCAAACGTATCGCAGCCGTAGGGGCTGAGGCCAAACGCATGTTGGGCCGTACCCCGGGCAATATCGTTGCCATCCGCCCGATGAAGGACGGTGTCATCGCCGACTTCACGATCACCGAGAAGATGTTGCAGCACTTCATCCGCAAAGTGCACGAGGACAAGTTCAAGGCACTCAAGCCCAGCCCTCGTGTGCTGATCTGCGTCCCCTGCGGTGCCACTCAGGTGGAGCGTCGCGCCATCAAGGAGAGCGCCGCTGGCGCCGGTGCCCGTGAGGTCTACCTGATTGAGGAGCCGATGGCCGCTGCCATCGGTGCCGGTATGCCGATCTCTGAGGCGAGCGGTTCGATGGTGCTGGATATCGGTGGTGGTACCACCGAGATCGCCGTGCTCTCACTCAACGGTATCGTCTATTCCAACTCGGTCCGTATCGGCGGTGACCGCTTCGATGAGGCCATTATCAGCTATGTGCGCCGCAACTACGGCACCCTCATCGGTGAGGCTACCGCCGAACGTATTAAAGAGGAGATTGGTTCTGCCTACCCCAGCGCCGAGGTGCGAGAGATCGAGGTACGCGGTCGCAACCTTGCTGAGGGTATCCCCCGCAGCTTCACCCTTAACTCCAACGAGATCCTTGAGGCGCTGCAGGAGCCGCTTTCCGGCATCGTCGGTGCGGTGAAGACCGGACTGGAGCAGACTCCGCCTGAGCTGGGTGCCGACATCGCCGAGCGCGGCATGGTACTCACCGGTGGTGGCGCACTGCTGCGTGACCTGGACCGCCTGCTGATGGAAGAGACCGGCCTGCCGGTGATCATCGCCGAAGACCCGCTCACCTGTGTCGCCCGGGGTGGTGGCCGTGCACTGGAAATGGTGGATGAGCACGGCGGCGATATCTTCGCCCTGGAATAACCTTTACTGCCGGAGCCCGTTCAACGGACTCCGGCGTCACAGAAAATGCCAACATTCTTGCCAAGGGGTGAACTATAAAACTGCTGTTCGCTCAGGGACCATCCATCACGGTGCGCGCCGCCCTGCTGGTGATCGTCTCCGTCTCCCTGATGACCCTGGATCATCGCCAGCATCACCTTGAAGGGATACGCGCCGGTCTATCGGTCGTCGTCTATCCGCTGCAATATCTGGTCGATCTCCCCTTTGCCGTCGCCGGCTGGGCAAGCGAGAACCTCGCCACCCGCACCACCCTGCTAAAGGAAAATAGTGAGCTGCGCGAGAAGCAACTAACGCTGCAATTCAAACTGCAGAAATTCAATGCCCTGGAGAGCGAAAATCATCGCCTGCGCTCGTTGCTGCAGTCCTCCAGCCGCAAATGGGAGCGGGTGCTGATCGCCGAACTGCTGCAGGTCGACTTCGATCCCTTCCGTCACATGGTGCAGCTCAACCGGGGCAGTAACGATGGTGTCTTCGAGGGTCATCCGCTACTTGATGCCCACGGCGTGCTGGGCCAGGTGATGCATGTCTCACCGCTCTCCAGCAGTGCCATCCTGATCACCGATCCCAGCCATGCGGTACCGGTGCAGGTTAATCGCAACGGCCTGCGCACCCTTGCGGTAGGCTCCGGTGATGCCGGGCTACTCGACATCCCCCACCTGCCGAACAATGCCGATATTGAGGTCGGCGACCTGCTGATCACCTCCGGGCTGGGACTGCGTTTCCCCCCGGGCTACCCGGTAGCCACAGTGAGCAGCATAGAGAAGGATCCCACCGAACCCTTCGCCACCATCAGTGCCACGCCACTGGCCCACCTCAAGCGCACCCGCGAAGTACTTCTGGTATGGCCCGCCTCAGAGGAGGCTGAAGAGTGAGGACAGTTCACCATCAGGGCGGCTGGATCATTTTCCTGAGCTTTATTGTGGCCCTCATGCTCACGCTGATACCGCTGCCGGACTGGGCCGCCTACCTGCGCCCGGAGTGGGTATCCATCGTGCTGATCTACTGGTGCATGGCACTACCCGAGCGGGTGGGTGTCGGCATCGGCTGGGTGGCCGGACTGTTTCTCGACGTCATACATGGGGCGGTATTGGGGCAGTACGCCATGACGCTGGCGCTGATCGCCTACTTCACCCTCAACCTGCACCAGCGCCTGCGTGTCTACCCGATGGGGCAGCAGGCGCTGGTAGTGTTGCTGCTGATCCTGTTCCAGCAGTTAGTGCTAATCTGGATAAAGGGCTTTATCGGCGAATCACCGGAGAGCCTGCGCTACTGGCTACCCTCTCTCACCACCATGCTGTTGTGGCCCTGGCTGTTCGTGATACTGCGGGATCTGCGTCGCCACTACAGGGTGCGCTAGTATGCTGTACCGCTCGACGCAGCTGAAAAACCCGACCCGGGAGCGTCATCTATTCCAGACGCGTTCCATCATCGCCTTACTGTTCAGCCTGCTGCTGATGGCCATCCTCATCAGCCGTATGTTCTACCTGCAGCGCATGCAGCATGAGCACTACAGCACCCTCTCGACCAACAATCGGGTGAGCGTTCAACCCATCGGCCCCACCCGGGGCCTGATCTACGACCGCAATGGACTGGTGCTGGCGCAAAACCTGCCCACCTACAGCCTGGAGCTGGTACAGGAGCGGGTAGAGGATATGGATCAAACCCTGGAGGAAATCGGCAAGCTGATTCAGGTCTCCGAGGATGATCTCACCCGCTTTCGCCGCGAGCTTAAACGTCGGCGCCGCTTTGAGGCGGTGCCGTTACGCTTTCGCCTCGATGACAGGGAGGTGGCCCTGATCGCGGTCAACAGCCACCGTCTGCCCGGAGTAGACATCAACTCACACCTTACCCGACACTACCCGATGGGCGATCTGACGGTCCATACCCTCGGTTATGTCGGCCGCATTAACGAAAAGGAGCTGAAGTCACTCGACCCCTCCAACTACGCCGCGACCACCTATGTCGGTAAACTCGGCATTGAAAGAAACTATGAGGCACTGCTGCACGGCGAGGTGGGTTATCAGCAGGTAGAGACCAATGCACGGGGGCGGGTATTGCGCGTGCTGGAGCGAACCCCGCCGACGCCGGGGCAGAATCTCTACCTCAATATCGATACCAACCTGCAACGGGTCGCACAACAGGCCTTTGGCAAGGAGCGCGGTGCCATGGTGGCCATCGAGCCGCAAACCGGGGCGGTCCTCAGTCTGGTCAGTGTACCCAGCTACGACCCTAACCTTTTCGTTAATGGCATTCCGCTGAAGACCTACCAGGCATTACGCGATAACCGTGACCAGCCGCTATTCAACCGCGCCCTGCGCGGCCAGTACCCTCCCGGCTCCACCACCAAACCCTTCGTCGGCCTGGCGGGGCTGGAGCTTAACCAGATCTCCACACTGGACTCCATTGCCTGCAAAGGGTGGTACAGCCTGAAAAACGACGACCATCGCTACCGTGACTGGAAAAAAACCGGCCACGGTACCATTGGCCTGACCCGTGCCATCGTCGAGTCGTGCGATGTTTTTTTCTATGACCTGTCGTTGAAACTGGGCATCGATCGTATTTCCAGCTACATGGCCCCGTTCGGTTTCGGTCAGAAGACCGGCATCGACACCGGTGGCGAAGCCACTGGCCTGCTGCCCAGCCGTGAGTGGAAACGACGCGTACGTAAAGAGCCATGGTTCCCCGGCGAGACACTTATCACCGGCATCGGTCAGGGCTTCAACCTCGCCACACCACTACAACTGAGCAGCGCCACCGCTACCCTCGCGCTACGTGGTAAACATATGCGTCCGCTGGTGGTGCGGGATATTGAAACCCCCGGCAGCCAGCAGCGCCTCCCAGTCCCCCCAACCCTCATCGGCCAGGTGCCGATTGTCGACGAGGGCAACTGGTGGCGCATTGAGCGGGCAATGACCAAGGTGGTGCATGATGAACATGGCACTGCCCGGCGCATCAGCCACAACCTGCCTTACAAGATTGCCGGCAAGACCGGCACCTCACAGGTCTTCTCCATCGCCCAGGATGCCGAATACGATGCCGAAGAGATCACCAAACGGTTGCGCGACCACGCCCTGTTTATCGCCTTTGCCCCGGTGAAGGAACCCAGGATAGCGATAGCCCTGATCGTTGAGAACGGCGGCAGTGGTGGCGCCGTGGCCGCCCCCATCGCCCGCAAGGTAATGGACCGTCACCTGTTAGGCGACAACACGACAACGGGAAACCAGTAGATGCTGCTCAGCGACGCCTCCTCCAGCCACGGCCTGTTTCGCCGGCTCCATCTCGACCCGCCGCTACTCGCCGGGCTATTGCTGCTGGCAGGTGTCGGCCTGGTCATTCTCTTCAGTGCCGCCAACCAGGACGAGGCTCAGCTGTGGCGACAGGCGACCCGCCTCGGCGTCTCCTTCGGTGTGATGCTGCTATTTGCCCAAATCGCGCCTGACACCCTGATGCGTTGGGCCCACTGGGTATTCGCCGCGGGCCTGCTCATGCTGATCGCGGTACTGGTATTCGGTGACACCGGCAAGGGGGCACAACGCTGGCTGCGCCTCGGTGGCTTCCGCTTTCAGCCCTCGGAGCTGATGAAACTGGCGGTGCCGATGATGGTCGCCTGGTACCTGGCAGAAAAACCCCTGCCACCACGCCTCAGTCATCTGTTCATCGCCGCCCTGATCGCGCTGGTGCCAACGCTGCTGATCGCCAAACAACCCGATCTTGGCACCTCACTGCTAATCGCCAGCTCCGGTATCTTCGTACTGCTGTTCGCCGGGTTACAGTGGCGCATCATTGGCATCGCCTCGGTGCTGGCCGTTCCCGCCGCCTGGCTGCTCTGGACCTTCGGCATGCACGACTATCAGCGCCGTCGGGTACTCACCTTCCTCAACCCGGAGAACGACCCGTTGGGCTCGGGCTACCATATCATCCAGTCTAAGATCACCATCGGCTCCGGCGGTACCTACGGCAAGGGGTGGCTGAATGGCACCCAGTCGCACCTGGAGTTCCTGCCGGAGCGTCACACTGACTTCATCTTCGCCGTATTCAGCGAGGAGTTCGGCTTTGTGGGGATATTGCTGCTGCTCTCGCTCTACCTGTTTATCGTCCTCCGCGGCCTCTATATCGCCGCCCAGGCACAAGACAGCTTCAGCCGTCTACTGGCCGGTGCGCTAACTATGACCTTCCTGATCTATGTCTTTGTTAACATCGGCATGGTCAGCGGCCTGTTGCCCGTGGTCGGTGTGCCGCTGCCCTTGATAAGCTTCGGCGGCAGCTCCATGGTGACCTTGATGGCGGCATTCGGTATCCTGATGTCGATACACACCCACCGTAAGTTACTGAAGGATTGATTGTTTCACCATGAGAAAGACTCTCCCCCTGATATGTTCGATGCTTACCCTGTTCAGCGCCCTGCTCTCCACGAGTGCCAGTGCAGAAAACGTACTCGATAAATTCCCCGACGCAACCATTCTAATCGACGAAATGGTGCAGGAGCATGGCTTCGATGAGGGCGAACTCACCACACTCTTCCGCCAGGTGGAATTCCATCCCAAGATCATCGAAACCATCACCCGCCCTGCCGAGAGCAAACCGTGGCACCAGTACCGCCCGATCTTTCTCACCGAAAAACGCATTCACGGCGGGGTAAAATTCTGGGCTGAGAATGCCGAGCGGCTGGCGCGGGCGGAAAAAGAGTACGGTGTACCCGCCCACATTATTGTCGCCATCATCGGTGTCGAGACCTATTACGGTCGTCACAAGGGCACCTATAAAGTTATCGAGGCACTCAGTACCCTCGGCTTCGGCTACCCCAAACGCAGCAAGTTTTTTCGCGGTCAGATAAAAGAGTTTCTCTTAATGGCACGCGAAGAGAAGCGCGACCCGCTGGAGTTTCTCGGTTCCTACGCCGGTGCCATGGGCATGCCGCAATTTATCCCCAGTAGTTTTCGCCACTATGCGGTCGATTTCGATAAGGATGGCCGACGCGACCTGTGGGACAACCGCACCGATATCATCGGCAGCGTTGCCAACTACTTTCATCGCCACCACTGGAAGCTGGGTGAGCCGGTCACCTCACGCGCCAGCCTGACCGACCGTTCGGCGGAACGCTTTCTTACAAAGGATGCCAAACCAGCTATCGGACTCAGTGAACTGAAGGCTGCGGGTGTGAATACAAAAGTGCCGCTAAATGAACAACCGGCAAACCTGCTGGCACTGCAGAGCAGTGAGCAGGAGAAAGAGTACTGGGTAACGCTACACAACTTTTACGTCATAACCCGTTATAATAGAAGTCCGCTTTACGCCATGGCAGTGCATCAGTTAAGTGAAGCGATACGCAGCTCTCGTGCCGCAGAGCAGCGCAAAGCCGCCCGTACACCAGGATAAATTGCATGGAGAAGGTGACGACCACAGCCCGCATCACCCGGCTTGCCGCCCTGGCAGGCCTGATAGTGCTGGCCGGCTGCTCTTTCTCCTCGCGCGATTCCGGGCCAAGCAAACCGATAAGTTTCTCCCATCTTCCCGATGCCGTGCCGAAGCACGAAAAACGCACCCGTGCAGGTAATCCTTCCACCTACGTAGTACTCGGAAAACGTTACTATGTCATGAAGGAGAGCACCGGCTATGTGGAGCGTGGCACCTCCTCCTGGTACGGCAAGAAATTCCACGGGCGCAAGACCTCCAACGGCGAAACCTACAACATGTACGCCATGACCGCCGCCCACAAAACCCTGCCCATCCCCACTTACCTGCAGGTGACCAACCTGGATAACGGCAAGAGTGTGGTAGTGCGGGTGAATGACCGCGGCCCGTTTCATGGCAACCGGCTCATCGACCTCTCCTACGCGGCAGCGAGCAAACTCGGCTTTGCACAAAATGGTACCGGCAGGGTAGAGCTGCGCGCCATCGAGCCGGGCCAGCCGGTAACGGTCACCGCCGCTGCCACTCCCACTGCCGGCAGCAGCCCCCAGGCCCACGCTGCGGCCACGCAACCCGCGACCGCCCCAAGCCCAAGCACCACGCGCAATCAACTGTTCCTGCAACTGGGCTCCTTTATCAGCCTGCACAATGCCGAGTCGCTACGTGCACAGCTGGCACTGAACAACGTTACCAGCGCGGCAGTGCAGCAGAGTGAGGTGGATCGCAAGAACATCTACCGGGTGCGCATCGGTCCTATCGCCTCAATTGAAGAGGCTGACACCCTCGCATCCCGCATTAATGACCTGGGGATGGGAGTACCCAGTATTGTCATCGATTAAAACCGCGCTACATTTCCTGCCGTCAAAACGGTAGAATGTCTACCCATTTCTCATCAACACGCTGCAATATCGCGCCATTTAGAGTATGTATTCACTAAAAAGCCTAGTTATTCTCCTGCTCCTTGCCATCGTCTCAGCAGCCCAGGCCGCCCCGTCGATCATCCCCTCTCCGCCCAAGCTGGCGGCCACCGGTTATGTGTTGATGGACTACCAGAGCGGCCAGGTTATCGCCGAAAACATGGCCAACCAGCGCCTCGAGCCGGCCAGTCTGACCAAGATGATGACCGCCTACGTGGTCTCTCATGAATTAAAATCCGAACATATCTCCCTAAACGATAAAGTCCGCATCAGCGAGAAGGCGTGGCGTATGCCCGGCTCACGTATGTTTATTGAGGTTGGCAGCGAGGTCTCGGTAGAGAAGCTACTGAAGGGACTGATCATTCAATCCGGCAATGATGCCAGTGTCGCCCTGGCCGAGCATGTCGCGGGGAGTGAGGACAGTTTCGTTCCCCTGATGAATGCCCACGCCAAAACGCTGGGCATGGGCGGCACCCACTTTGCCAATAGCACCGGCCTGCCCCACCCGGATCACTACACCACCCCGCATGATATGGCGCTTCTGGCCGCAGCCATCATCCGAGACTTTCCCGACCACTACGACTGGTACTCAGAGAAGAGCTACAGCTATAACAATATCTCGCAGAACAATCGCAACCTGCTGCTGTTCCGCGATAAGAGTGTCGATGGCCTGAAGACCGGCCACACCGAGGCGGCGGGTTACTGCCTGGTGGCCTCGGCACTGCGCAAGGAGATGCGACTGATTTCAGTGGTGATGGGTACCAGGAGCGAGAAGGCGCGAGCCCAGGAGAGTCAGAAACTGCTCAACTACGGCTTCCGCTTCTACGAAACCCACCTCCTCTACAGTGCAGGACAGGAGCTAAAGGAGATGCGCATCTGGAAGGGTGAGAGCGAGGCCTTAAAACTGGGGCTGCGCGATGAGCTCTACATCACCGTGCCTCGCGGGCAGTACAAAAAGCTCAACGCCTCACTTAGCGTCGACAAAACGATTGTCGCCCCGGTAACCCGCGGACAGGCCCTGGGCAGTGTCAGTATCCGTCTGGAGGATGAGGTCCTGGCAGAGCGCCCGTTAGTGGCGCTGCATGAGGTAAAAGAGGGTGGCTTGATGCAGGTCCTCAAGGACAACGCGCTACTGATGTTCCAGTAGCCGCGGATGCCATCGAGCCATGTCGCCCGATAGCGACGTCTATCTTAACGGTAAGTTCCTGCCGCTGGCCGAGGCAAAGGTCTCGGTGCTGGATCGTGGTTTCATCTTCGGTGATGGCATCTACGAGGTGATCCCGGTCTACGGTGGGCGTCTGTTTCGTCTGTCACACCATCTGCAGCGACTGGATCACAGTCTTGCCGCGATACACCTTGCCCCCCCGCTCAGCCACCCGCAGTGGCAGGCACTGCTGGAAGAGCTGGTCGAGCGCAACGGCGGCGGCGATCAGTCGCTCTACCTGCAGCTCACCCGCGGGGTCGCCGAGCGCGATCATGCCTTCCCCAGCGAGCCGACGCCAACCGTGTTTGCCATGAGTACTCCCATCAAAGCGCTGGAGCAGGGGCAACCCCGGGGCATTAGTGCGATCACCGTCGAGGATATTCGCTGGCAGCTCTGCCATATAAAGGCGATCGCCCTGCTGCCGAATATCCTGCTACGCCAGCAGGCGCTGGAGGCCGGTGCCGATGAGGCGATCATGCTGCGTAATGGTGAGGTCACCGAGGGCACTGCCAGCAATGTCTTTGTGGTGCATCATGGCACCGTCAGCACGCCGCCCAAGGGACAGCTACTGCTGCCCGGCATCACCCGAGACCTGGTGGTGGAACTGTGTCGGCGACACGGCATCCAATGTGAAGAGCGACGTATCGACAAGACGGCACTGCACGAGGCCGATGAGATCTGGCTCACCTCATCAACACGTGAGATCATGCCGGTGATTAAACTGGAGCAACAGCCCCTTGCAAATGGCCAACCCGGACCCATTTGGGAGAGGGTAAGTACACACTATCGGGCCTACAAGCAGGCCTTCCGCGAAGGTAAAGAAGAGTAGTATGAGCAACGAAACCGAAACCCTGCTGGAATTTCCCTGCCAGTTTCCGATCAAGGCGATGGGCAAGAGTAGCGATACCTTCGAGGAGCATGTGGTAATGCTGGTGCGCAAGCACTGCCCCGATCTCCATGAGGGTGCGGTGATCTGCCGTGACTCCAGGGGGGGCAAGTACCTCTCCGTGACCGTTACCGTCACCGCCACCAGCCGCGAGCAACTCGACAACATCTACTATGAGCTAACCGCCTGTGAGCAGGTGCTGATGGCGCTGTAGCGCCAGGGTATCAGGCCACAGGTTAAGCCCATTCCCATGCCCCCCCTGTCAGCGGACACTACTCACCTGTTACCTTTTAAAGTACGCCATCGAGGCGTCGTGGATTATCAGACTGCTTTTGATGCGATGCGTGAGTTTACAAGCTCGCGTGAAGAGAATACTCCTGATGAGATCTGGCTACTACAGCATCCGCCGACCTTTACTCAGGGACGTAACGGCAAGGCCGAACACCTGCTCACCACCGGAAATATCCCGCTCATCCAGATAGACCGCGGTGGCCAGGTCACCTATCACGGCCCCGGCCAGCTCGTCGTCTACCTGCTATTCGATTTGCGCCGCCTCAGACTCGGCGTGCGTCAGCTGGTCTCGATAATGGAACAGGCAGTGATCGAGTTGCTCGCCGACTACCACATTCACGCCCATGCCCGTGCCGATGCCCCCGGCGTCTATATCAACGGCGCCAAGGTTGCGGCCCTCGGCCTACGGGTGAAACGTGGTTGTTGTTACCACGGCCTCAGTCTCAACGTCGATATGGATCTTGCCCCCTTCGAGC
Organism: Thiohalomonadaceae bacterium; assembly: GCA_041555695.1. GTDB lineage: Bacteria > Pseudomonadota > Gammaproteobacteria > Thiohalomonadales > Thiohalomonadaceae > JAPHSX01. The sequence continues at coordinate 17,165 of JBFFJV010000007.1, forward strand.
GTATCAACCCCTGCGGTTACCCCGACATGGCGGTAACCGACCTGCATCGTCTTGGTGTTACCGACAGCCTGGAACAGATTGGCAATCGGCTCGTTGGAAAACTTCAACAGCAGCTGGCCTTCACCGTTCAGACCTAACCGGGAAGTCCTCAGCGTCTGACCCGATCGTTGTTAAAGACCATATCGCCACCAGATGCCGCGATATGACAGGCTATACAGCCCTCTTTCTCCCCCTTGCCCACACGTCCAGCCAGCAGCAGCCCGCCGGGATTTTTCAACACCGCCCCCTCAGGGCTATACTTCACCCAGAACCAGTCCTGATTCTGCTTGTCGTATCCCTTCTCACGCTGATACATCACAGTGACCGCCTTGAGGTGTTTCTCCGGCTCATTCGCTACCATCGCCTTGGTGATGTTGTCTCCGCCGTAGTTGCGCTGGATCAGCAGTCGCCCCTGATGCTCTTCCACCGTTAGATAGGCATCAATGGTGTCGAGATACTCACCATGGGGAAAGGCCCCCTTATAGGGCGTCGAATAGAGGGCGTACTTTCCCACCAAATTGCTCCCCTCCATCTGTTGCCACAGCTTAGCGGCATAAGCCACATCCTCATTGCCACCAAACGGCGCCGCCGCCGAGGCACAGGCAATCGCAAACAGGCTTATCACAGAAATCAGATAAACACTTTTTGTTTTCATGGTAAGCCTCCTGCAGCAGAATTCACACGCCTCTCATCAAGCGTAGACACAAAGCAAAACTTATCAACGACTCAGGGAGAAGTGTCATCTGGCGGAAGTAGTTGGCGCTTACACTGCGAAAGAAAATGGGGCAGGAGTTGACAAATCCCGACAGAAACACCATGTTAAAATTTTAGTGCACTACAACACTTTTTTGCTGTGCCACCATATAAAAAGGAAAGAGGGTACCCATCATGAAAGTTTCCACCAAGATCGGGGCGGGTTTTGCCCTGATGACCCTGATGCTCGTTATCGCCGGGGTAGTCGGCTTTACCTCCACGAATCGTCTGGTTAGCTCACTCGACTTCCTGATGGGGCCCGCCTGGGATACCGCCGACGGTTCGATGGAGGGCAAGATCGCTATCCAGCAGGAGATGCTCGCGCTTAACGCCATGGCCGATGTCGCCAAATCAGGAAGCTTCCGGGAACCCGATGAGCTGGATGAAGCCAGTGCTACTGCCAAAGAGGCATTTCAGCGCATGTTCGATGCCGGTACCATCCCCGCCTCACAGGCAGACAGCATCAACAGCAGTATTAAGGAGTTCGAGACCACTAGCGCACAGCTGATCTCTGCCTCCAGAGACTACGCCGCAAAATTCAGCGCCATGCAGAGCAACCTCAACCGTTTTGTCGGCTTGATGGTATTGGTGGAGGACATTGGTGATGCCGCCGTAGAGAGTCTGGCCAACAACCCCGATGCCCCGCTGACCTGGAACCGCATCAGCAGCCGCTGGGCTGCCGCCGACGGCGCCATGGAGTCGCGCATCGCGCTATTAACCCGCTCTTATCTCTACCAGCAGATGTCCGACAAACTGGTCGATATCCCCGTTGCCCGCAACAACCTCACCGCCAACAGTGCGGAACTCAACCGCTTAATGGACGAGCTTACCGGACTGCGCCAGTTCAGTGACACCATTTACAAAGATGATTACGAATTCGACGGTATCACCTATAAGGACGCCCTGAAGCAGCTGCTTAAGGAGAACAACAAACTGACCGAGGAGGCACTTACCAGCTTCACCAGTTTCCAGCAGATACTCAGCACCTATACCACCACCAGCCACAAGCTAATGGGGGAGCTGGAACAACTGGAGGAGATCACCGACGGGGCGGTCGAGGGGATGGCCAGCGAGGTGGATAGCGCGCAAAGTAGCGCCTATGGCTGGATCACCTTTGCCCTGTTCCTGGGACTAGTAGTCGCCGCCGGTGCCATCTTCTTCAGCGTGGTCTACATCGCCCGTCCCCTCAAGCAGGTGGCAGACAGTCTGCTCGATATCAGCCAGGGCGAAGGCGATCTCAATGTCACCCTCAAGGCTAACAGCAAGGACGAAATTGGTGATATTGCCAGTGGTTTCAACCAGTTTGTAGAGAAGATCCGCAACACCATCGTGCGTGTTGCTGACTCCAGTGGCCAACTTGGCAGCGCCGCTGGCCAACTCTCCGCTATCACCGAACAGACCAACCAGAACGTACTGCAGCAGCAGAACGAAACCGACCAGGTGGCCACGGCAATGAACGAAATGGCCGCCACGGTGCAGGAGGTGGCACACAACGCCGCCAATGCCGCCGACTCTGCAGCCCAGGCTGACACTGCCGCCCAGGAGGGACGCCAGGTGGTCAATCGCACCGTACAGACCATTAATGGTCTTGCCGGTGCGGTAGAAAGCGCCTCAGGGGCGATCCAGCAACTGGCCGTCGACAGTGAGAATATCGGTTCGGTGCTTGATGTTATCCGTGGCATCGCCGAGCAGACCAACCTGCTGGCACTGAATGCCGCCATTGAGGCGGCCCGCGCCGGAGAACAGGGACGCGGTTTTGCGGTGGTGGCCGACGAGGTTCGCACCCTTGCCTCACGTACCCAGCAATCGACCCAGGAGATCCAGACCATGATCGAAAAACTGCAGGCAGGAACGCAGAATGCCGTCGAGGTAATGGAACAGGGCCGTAGCCAGGCAGAAGAGGGGGTCACCCAGGCCGCCGAGGCGGGGCGTACTCTGGAGACGATTGCCGGGGCCGTCGCTTCGATTAATGACATGAACGCCCTGATCGCCAGTGCCGCCGAAGAGCAGAGTGCGGTAGCCGAGGAGATGAGCCGCAACATCACCAGCATCAGCTCACTCTCCTCACAGACCGCTGACGGTTCCAGCCAGACCGCCCTGGCCAGCGAGGAGCTGGCTCGGCTGGCAGGTGACCTGCAGCAGCTGGTCGGGCAGTTCAAGACCTGAATCCTTATCCGTCAGAATACAAGTCCCGTGACGGGGTTTGTATTCTGTCGGCTCCCGGTCACATATCCAAATCCTCTCGCTGCCCCAATACGGGTCATCCGCCCCATCCCATTGCCCCGGCTTATTGCATCTCACACTATCTCAGTTGCCGCTATCCTGCGCTGCATGCCTGTTGTCTGATGGCACGCAATCTGCTTACACAACAGTGAGAATAAAACCAACAGAGGGATAACCATGACACAACAGGGCAAACCGACACAGATCGACCGCGACTATGTACGACTGCTGATGGCCATGCGCCGCTTCGTGCGCGATGAGTTCGAGACAACAATAGCGATCAGTGAAACGGAGGCCACGATAAAGTTACTCGACTACGCTGAGCGCTCACGCAATGCCGTGCTACAGGAGATGGGCAAAGAGTTGCATTCAATGCTCAAGCCCGAAGCCACGATCAAGCAACAGGCACAAACGTCGCAAAAGGTGCATTACTACCGCGGGGCAGCACAAGTCGTAACCGGCGACACGCAGGCGGCGGCGACGCGTAGTGCGGATACCGCCCCGGGGAAGCAGCGCATCTACCGTGGTCGGGTAGTCGTCGGATAGGGCTACTTCAGGCGCTGCACCATGATCCACTCGGGGGCACCGCCCCTCTCACTCGGTGGCACCGTGAGGGAAACCGTGAAGAGATCATGCGGCAGCGAGGCGGCCCATGCCTTCACCAGCTCCGCCTCCTCTCGCCCGCCCGGGTGACCGGTGTAGGCCAGCAGGGAGAGCACCCCGCCCGGTGCCAGCAGCGATAGCGAGGCCTGCACCGCTGCCAGGGTTGTCGAGCCACCTGTAGTGCGTTGCTTGTCACCGCCGGGAAGGTAGCCCAGATTAAACATCACCGCCCTCACCCTGCCTGCCACCGACGGCGGCAACAGCATCGCCATCATCTCGTGCCCGGCATGGTAAAGGGACACCTGTGCAGACTCCCCTGCATCATCCAGGCGTCGATATGCGCTATCGAGTGCCTGTTGCTGAATATCGAAACCGTAGACCTTGCCTGAAGGCCCCACCCGCGTGGCGAGAAACAGGGTGTCATGACCATTACCGACAGTGGCATCAATAGTGATATCCCCCGCCGTCACTACCTGCTCTATCGCCAGATGAGCCTGCTGTACCAGCGATAGTTTAGTCATAACCTAACTCCCGGTAGCGGCCGATATCTGCCTGCGGGGGCAACGGCAGGGCATCAACAAGAGACTCAACAAAACGCTCTGCATGCCAAGGAATCAACAGTGAGCCCTTGGAGCCAAAACCGTTAAAAATAGCCAGTTGTGAGTGACGTGGATGCAGGCCAATAAGGGGCTGGCGATCGCTGGTCGTAGGGCGTACCCCTGCCTGCTGCGCAACCACCTCAAACTCAGGAGCCCCGGCAAGGAACGTTGGTAGCGCTGCCAGCAGCATCTCCCGCGCCTCGGCAGTAATGCCCTCGTCCAGCCGCTGATGATCGTAACTGGCCCCGGCACGATAAAGCCCATCGCCACGCGGCATAATCCAGCGCCCGGAATTGATGATCAGATCAGGCAGAGCCTGTGCACAGCGAAGGGTAAGAAACTCCCCCTTGGCCGACTGAAAGGGGAGCCATGAAAACCACGGATTATTCGCCCCCTGATAGCCCTCGCAAAAGATCACGCGACGGGCGCGAATATCACGCCACACAGCCCCCTCATCGCTCAGCTGTAGATCGGCATAGTCAAACTCGGCCTGCTGATAACTGTTGCCCTGCTTTAACCACTCTCGCAGGCCCTGTAACAACGGTGCGGTACGCAGGTAGGCGGTCTGCAGCTGTCGGCCTGCACCGTGACTGGCCACAACCGGTGGCGGCAACTGCGATACCTCCAGCACCTCGCCAAGATAGGGCTGGTACCCCTC
>JBFFJV010000008.1:0-21579 GCA_041555695.1 Thiohalomonadaceae bacterium
ATGTCACTTATGCCTTCCATTACCGCACCTGGCCTCATCGGCCATATAGATTAAGAACCACCAGCATACGCCTTGTGCCGCGCTTGCGTATGAAAATAAACAGGGTCAATCATCAACCGCCTACAGCAATGTAGACGATAGAACAAAGGAGGAGGCACAACCTATCCCGCCGACAACAGGGTGCTCCTACTGCTGGTAACCCTCCTCCGGCATTGACCACTACTCCCAGAAGCGCCACCACTTGCGGCTGTGCTCCTCGCGCTGGGTCTGCCCCTGCTCGGAGCCCTTGCCCTCCTCCTTGCGCTCCTGCTCCATCTTCATCTCGCGCTGTTTCTCCAGCCCCGGCCGGTCATCAGCATCGTCCTCATCCCCCTTCGCCTTCTGCTTCTCTTTTTGTTTCGCCTGCTGCTTTTGCATCGCCCCGTCAGCATCGCCTTCGCGGTCACGGTCGCGATCCCTATCCTGTTCCCGCTCCTCATCTTCATCCTGTTCGCGATCCCTGTCACGATCCTGCGTCATGGCACCATTCATCGCCTGGCCTCCATGGCCCCCAGGCCCCCCGCCAACGCCAGCCGGCTTCGCGGCAAGGGCCTCCCCGCCTAACAGAAACATCGCCAGAATCGGCACCACTGAGACTAATTTGTTGAGACTGTTCATGACCACTCTCCTATATTGATAATCACCCGTTAACGCCATAGGTATAGAACATCACGCCCCGGCAAACCATCTATCGCTTAGCATCATTACCGGATAAACCCAGAACAACGAAAATGTTACGTTACGTAACAACTACTGCTATCCTAGCCCGATGAAAAATGAGCAAAAAACAGAGCCCGTCTACGACCGGGTACTCCTGCTGCTGCTATTTGCCCTGTTCCTGCTACTCTCCCCCATCATTGAGTGGTGGGCCGCCGATGACAGCCCCTGGTACGCCCCCTACCTCATCTGGGCGCTGCTGATCGCACTCACCTTCGCGCTGCAACGCCGCATCCGGCGCTACAGCCGGGCGGAGCCACCGCATGACGATTGAGCTGTGGCAACTGTTCCTGGTCGGTATCGGCTATCTGCTGCTGCTGTTCCTTATCGCCTACGCGGCCGATACCGGCAAGCTGCCGCAGCACTGGGCGCGCCACCCGCTTACCTATGTACTCTCACTGGGGGTCTACGCTACCTCCTGGAGTTTCTACGGCAGCGTCGGTTTTGCCAGCTCCCAGGGCTACAACTTTCTCACCATCTATCTGGGCGTCACCCTCGCCTTCATACTGGCGCCGGTACTGTTGCAACCGATCCTGCGCCTGACCCGCGAGCACCAGCTCTCCTCCCTGGCCGATCTCTTCGCCTTTCGCTACCAGAGCCAGTTCGCCGGGGTACTGGTGACCCTGTTTATGCTGGCCGGCACCCTCCCCTACATCGCGCTGCAGGTACGCGCCGTCACCGAATCGATTCAGGTGCTGACCCACGAGGCGGCACCGGGGATGCTGGCACTCGGTTTTTGCACCACCGTTACCCTGTTCGCCATTCTGTTCGGCGCACGCCACATCTCGGCGCGGGAGAAGCATGAGGGGCTGGTACTGGCCATTGCCTTCGAATCCCTGGTGAAACTGCTGGCGCTGCTGGCGGTCGGCCTGTTTGCCCTGTTCGGGGTGTTCGATGGCCTCGGTGGCATGGAGCAGTGGCTCGCCGCCCACCCCGAGGCGCTGGAGTCGCTCTACCGCCCGGTACGCGAAGGCTCCTGGGGCACGCTGTTACTGCTCGCCTTCTCCGCCGCCTTTCTGCTGCCGCGCCAGTTCCACATGACCTTTACCGAGAACCTGGATCAGCGCACCCTCGGTCATGCCAGCTGGGGCTTTCCGCTGTTTCTGCTGCTGCTCAATCTGGCCATTCCGCCGATCCTCTGGGCCGGTGTCTCCCTTGGTGTCGACACCTCGCCCGACTTCTACGTCTTAGGCATCACCCTGGCCAATGAATCGAGTCTGCTGCCGATCATCACCTTTGTCGGCGGCCTCTCCGCCGCCAGCGCGATGATCATCGTCACCACCCTGGCACTCGCCTCGATGAGCATGAATCACCTGGTGCTGCCCGCCGGCCTGCTGCCGATCCTCGGCCCGAAGAGCGACACCTACCGCTGGCTGCTGTGGGGGCGTCGCCTGCTAATCGCGCTGATTATTGCAGCCGGTTACGGCTTCTACCTGCTGCTGGAGCACAATCAGGGGCTGGTGCAGCTGGGGCTGATCTCCTTCGTCGCGGTGGCGCAGTTCCTGCCGGGGATCGTCGGCCTGCTCTACTGGCGGCGTGCCACCCGCGCCGGATTTATCGCCGGACTGCTCGGTGGTGGCACGGGATGGGCCACGGTGCTGCTGCTGCCGCTACTCGACAGTTCGGGGCTGCTCAGCATCGGTCTCGGTCACAACATTGGTTTTAACAGCCCTGACCCCAACGATACCTGGCGCAGCAGCACCCTCTGGTCGCTCTCCATCAACAGCCTGCTGTTTGTGGCGGTCTCGCTGCTCACTCGCGTGAGCAAGGAGGAACGGGAGGTCGCCGACTCCTGCTGCAAGGAGAGCATCACCCCGCCCGGCGGCCACCCGCTCGCCAGTTCGGTACAGCAGATTGAGGAACAGCTCGGCCAGGTAATTGGTCATCAAATGGCCCGGTTGGAGGTGAATCGCGCCCGCGCCGACCTGGGGCTGCTGCAGAGCGAACTGCGCAGTACCGATCTCGCCCACCTGCGCCAGCAGATCGAGCGCAATCTCTCCGGCCTTATCGGCCCGCTGCTGGCACGGATGATCGTCGATGAGCGGCTCGAACTCGATCCACAGGCGCGCCACGCCCTCTCCGATACGGTACAGTTTGTCGAGCAGCGGCTGGAGGCCTCGAACATCCGGCTGCGCGGTCTCGCCGCCGAGCTCGACAATCTGCGCCGCTACCATCGCCAGGTGCTGCAGGATCTGCCGCTGGGCGTCTGCTCGGTCGGCCCCGGAGCCGATCAGGGGGAGCGTATCCTCAGCTGGAATGTTGAAATGGAGCAGCTCTCCTCACTGGCGGCATCCGAGGTGATGGGGCTCCCGCTGGCCAAACTGCCCGCGCCATGGAATGGTCTACTCGACCAGTTTATCCACAGCGACAAAACCCAGCTGCGCCACATCACCCTGCAACTGAATAACGAAACCCGCGTATTCAATCTACACAAATCGGCCATCGACGATCCCAGCCAGCCGCAACGCGGCGCCGGTAATGTCATCCTGCTCGAAGACCACACTGAGCTGCACCTACTGGAAGAGGAGCTGGCCCACAGCGAGCGCCTCGCCTCCATCGGTCGACTAGCCGCCGGGGTAGCACACGAGATCGGCAACCCGGTCACCGGCATCGCCTGTCTGGCACAGGACCTGTTGCATGAATCGGATGACCCCGCCTTCCGCCAGCAGGGGCTGAAACAGATCCTTGAGCAGACACAGCGCATTAGCAACATCGTGCAGTCGCTGGTCAACTTCAGCCACGGTGGCACCCTGCACCAACACACCCCGGAGCCAGTCGAACTGTGTGAGTGCATCAATGAAGCGTTACAGCTGGTGCGCCTCAGCCGCAGCGGTAAGCAGCTGGCAAGCCACATCGACTGCCCGCCACCGCTACGTGTAAATGGTGAGCGCCAGCGCCTGATCCAGGTCTTCGTCAACCTGCTCACCAACGCCTGCGACGCCTCACAGCCGGGCGACAGCCTGACCATTCACGGTCGCAACGAAGGCAGCGAAGTGGTTGTTACGTTGAGCGACCAGGGCCACGGCATCCCCGAGGCCGTGCAGGAGAAGATCTTCGAGCCCTTCTTTACCACCAAGCCCGCAGGCGAAGGCACCGGCCTCGGCCTGCCGCTGGCCTACGGCATCGTGCAGCAACATGGCGGCAGCCTGAGTGTAAAGAGCGGCCCAGGTGGCAGCACCTTTAGCCTGCGTCTGCCTGCTGCTAATAGTGAAACATTAGATAAAAATCTTACGTAAAAGTTGTCATTGCGAGGAGCGCTAACGACGAAGCAATCTGTCAACAATGGTAGCGCACCAAGCTTGCTTCGCTCTGCCCGCAATGACTAACAACTTATCGAACGAAGAGACTATTTTCCGAGGTTCCATGAAACAGATCCTGATCATCGAAGACGAGGCGATTATCCGTGCCAGTCTCAATCGATTACTTTCCCGCAACGGCTATCAGGTCAGCGAGGCCGAATCACTCGAACAGGCCGAAAGCGAGCAACAGCTCAACAATTTCGACCTCATCCTCAGCGACCTGCGCCTGCCCGGAGCGCCCGGCACCGCGGTGATCGAACGGGCTGCCGGGATCCCCGTCGTGATCATGACCAGTTACGCCAGCATCCACTCCGCGGTGGAGGCGATGCGCCTCGGTGCCGTCGACTATATCGCCAAGCCCTTCGACCACGACGAGATGCTGCTCACCATCGAACGAGCACTCAAACAGCACTCACTTGAACGACAAAACCTCGCTCTCAAATCGGACATTGCCCACTGCTACCCGGTGGAGGGGATGATCGGCAACAGCCCGCCGATGCTGGAGGTGTTCGAGCGTATCAATCGTGTCGCGCCAACGGATACCAGCGTGCTGGTACTCGGTGAATCGGGGACGGGCAAGGAGCTGGTGGCCCGTGCCCTGCACGAAAAGAGTCTGCGTAAAGATGGCCCGCTGATCACCGTTAACTGCGCCGCCATTGCAGAGAGCCTGATCGAGTCGGAACTGTTCGGTCATGAAAAGGGGGCCTTCCCCGGCGCACACGAAGAACACAGCGGACTGGTCGAGGCGGCCCACGGCGGCACCCTGTTTCTCGACGAGGTGAGCGAGCTGCCCACCGATGCACAGGCACGACTACTGCGGGTGTTGCAGGAGGGCGAGATCCGCCGCGTCGGTGCCAGCCAGTCGCGCCGCATCGACCTGCGCCTGATCACCGCCACCCACCGCGACCTGCAACAGCTGGTGCATGACGGGGCGTTCCGGGAAGACCTCTACTTCCGTCTCGATGTGATGGAGATAAAACTGCCACCACTGCGCGAACGCGGCGACGACATCGAACAGCTGGCAACACAACTGCTTGCCCGCAGCTGCCAGAAACTCAATCGCCCCCCCCTCTCTCTAAGTGCTGCGGCACTAGAGGCGATGCAGAGCCACCCCTGGCCCGGCAACGTACGTGAACTGGAGAACAGTATTGAGCGCGCCGTGATCCTGGCCAATGGACCCAAAATCGATGCCCCCGAGTTAGGCCTCACCCTGCACACCCCGCATGCCCGTGGCGCCAACCTCGCCACCCTCTCCCTTGACGACTATTTCGTCAGTTTTGTCCGGGAAAATGAGGGCACGATGAATGAAACCGAACTGGCGAAACAACTCGGGATTAGTCGTAAGACCTTGTGGGAACGCCGGCACAAGCTGGGGATCCCGAAGAAGCGCTAGAAGTATGAGGGCCTTTGGAAAAGAGGCGCTTCAACTGTCACAACAGGTATTCGCGCCCGATGACTCTTCCGCAGCAAGTGGTGGCTGCCTTGCTGGGGGGCAACCGGATTCAGCTCCCCGACGGCACTAAAACTTCACCCGCCACACACCACTGATCGATCTTCTGTTTCAGCTCCACAATTTTTATCGGCTTGGAGATATAGTCATCCATACCCGCGGCGAGACAGTGCTCGCGATCTCCGCTCATGGCATTGGCAGTCATCGCAATAATCGTTTGATGCCGCCCGCTCGTCTTTTCCCCTTCGCGGATCGCCCGGGTGGCCTCGTAACCATCCATCTCCGGCATCTGGATATCCATAAAGATCAGTGCATACTGCTCCTGCGTTGCCCTCTCCAGCCCTTCGACACCATTACCCGCCGTGGTCACCTGGAAGCCCATCTTCTGTAGAATTTTCTGCGCCACCCTCTGATTCACCTTGTTGTCCTCCACCAGCAGGACTCTCCCCCTATCGGACGCCGGACTATCGCTATCCTCGGCAGGCTTCTGTGACTCCTGCCTCAGTGACGGCCGGGTAAAAAGCTCAGCCGCCATACCCGCCAACTGACTCAATTTAACCGGGCACTGCATGGTACGCGTGGGCTTCAACGCCGCATTCACTCGCCCCTGCTCAGTCCCGCTTCTGTTAAGGCAGAGTGTCATAATGTCCAGCGCATCTGCCTTATCCAGCAGTTGCTCGACTAAGGGCTGCGGTGTCTGCTCATCAAACAGCACCAGGTCATACTCCTTCATACCATCAGCCATCAACAGCTGTGCGGCCCTCTCTGTACTGTCAGTACGAACCACTGTGGCGCCCCAGTGTTGCAGGTATCGCTCCAGTGATGACGCCTCCTCACGCCCGGAACTTACAGATAACAGCCGCTTTTGTGCCAGGTCAACGCTCTCATTATCCTCTGCCACGCTCTGCAGCGGTAAAGAAAACCAGAAGCGTGAACCGGTCCCCGAGTTACTCTCTACGCCGATCTCGCCACCCATCGCCATCACCAACTGGTAGCTGATGGCCAAACCCAGACCAGTGCCACCAAAGCGGCGTGTAGTCGAGGCATCAGCCTGGATGAAGGGTTTAAATAGTGTCGGCAGCACCTCTGCATCGATCCCGATGCCATCGTCCTGCACGCTGAACAGGTAGCTGCCCTCTGTGCCCTCGCTCACCTCGACGCGTACCCGGCCCTCGCTGGTAAACTTGATCGCATTGCCGACCAGATTGGTCAGTACCTGTTTGATCCGCAGCGCATCGCCCTGCACATAGCGCGACAGCGAAGGGGCCACATAGAGTTCAAAGCCAATCCCCCTGGCGTGCGCTGTTGGTGCAAGGATAGTCGCCAGTTCATCAATGGTGCCGAACAGGTCGATGCGACTATTCTCCAGCTTGAGGTGCCCCTCCTCAATCTTGGTCAGGTCCAAAATCTCATTGATCAGCTCCAGTAACTGCTCGCCGGCATGGTTGATCTCATGGATATTTTTTCGATGCGACGGGGTCAGGGAGCTGTCACCCTCCATGATCTGGGTAAAGCCGAGGATCGCGTTCATCGGTGTGCGCAGCTCATGGCTCATATTCGCCAGGAAGCTCGACTTGGCGCTATTGGCCTTCTCTGCATTCTGCTTGGCCTCAGTCAACTCCTCCGTTTGCAGCTCCAGCAGCTTGGTATTCACCAGCGCATGCCAGTATTCACCATTGGAACGTTCCACCTGGAAGAGCAGAAAGACCAGATAGACGACAAAGGCGAAGATGAGGCCAAACGAGATGGGGCTCTGCTCAATCCCCGTTACAGCCACCATCGGGATCAGCATCAGCACCATCAGGTAAAGCTGCGCCAGCCGCTTCCAGATAAACAGGGCGATCGCCGCACCACCAGCGATGCCAATGGTCATCAGCAGTATCACCAGCGTGTCAATGGTCACACCATATAGCTGCAGTACGCCGGCAACAAACGCCCCCCAGCTAGCCGCGGTGATAATAACCGCGACAGAGAACACCCGCTGCCACAGGTAAATGGTCTGCGGGGTCTGCCGCTTGAGGGCACCGAGGATAAATAGCCGTGAGGCGACACTGCTGCCGAGAAGGAGGGTTACCGTATAAAACAGCAGCGGGCGATCGGTTGCAATATCGAGAAACAGGGTGGAGACCATCATCGCCAGCAGCATGATCACCGCGCCCGGAATCGAGCGTCTGGCAAAATCTCTATCGGCAAGGAACATCATGTCACTGATGACATCCGAGCTCATCCCCGCCAGCCGGGGATCGCGATAACCGTGTATCGACTTATCTGCCGCCATAAATTCTCTACAACCCTTATTTTTACAAGGAAATGGTCTGCCTTCACGTCTTACGGGACGGTCAAGCATCAACACCGCATCACGCCGTTACTCTTATGGGGACTGTACACCCATTTTTCAATTGGTTTTTACTCATTATCAAATCACTATAAACGGCGTTGCCGAACAGGGATTTTCCTGAAGAGACACCGCAAGCCAGCATCTCCCTCAATGACCTCTGCGTCAATATTGTCAGGGAGAAGGGGGGCTACGTATGAATCCGAAGAGGCGAGCATAAACTGGCGTCGTTCGTGAATAGAATCTAAAGTGTGACCGCTGTACAAAACATATCGCGCCGTATCCTTTAACCATCTGCTGATAGCATTTATATCAACAGAGAGCCTCCATAGGTTGAGGGTTGCCAAACAGATAGCCCTGCAGGTATTTGGGGCATAACGGTAAAACGCACTGCAGTGTCTGCTCATCCTCAATCCCTTCGGCAACCAGGGTATAGCCGGCATTGTGAATAAGCCGCGCCGTGTCATAAATCATGGTCCTGCTACGCTCATCCGTCTTCAATGCCCTAACCATACTGATATCGAACTTTACGATATCAACCGGCATATTGGCCAGGTAGCGCAGCGATGAATAGCCACTGCCAAAATCATCAAGGGCAATCGTAAAACCATTCTCGCGCAGCCTCTGCAGACACTCAGAGGCATGCTGCAGATGAGAAATATAATTCGTTTCGGTCACTTCAATTGTAATCGGGTGTTGCTTCAAATAGGGCACAAACACACTGAACTGTTCGCAGAAGTCATTCAATGCGAGAAACGCCGCTGAAACATTGACAGCAACACCTGCCTCATCCGGGAAGCGACCTGAGGCAAGGTCATTCACAACGCTCCGTATTACCGCTTTATCTAACTCAACCTCCTGCCTGCGACGTGTGACCACGGGAAATATATCAGCAGCAGTGATTAGTCCGGCTGGATCATTGATGCGTACCAGCGCCTCATAATGCGATACCTGCCGGGTTTCCGTACTCACTATTGGCTGGTAGTGCATAGACATATTCGTGCCACTCTCAATGGCATCGAGTACCGCAGCAGTGATATGGCTGCTAACCAGTGCATAGGCATCCTCCTCCAGTGCCGTGGTGTAATGAACAATCTTTTCCCGCGTGGACCCCTTGGCATGGTACATGGCCACATCGGCCTGGCGAGGCAGCTCGGAAATATTCGCCTTGTCATCGCCGGAGGCGTGCGCCAGACCCACACTGAGCTTAAGCGTCTCTTTAATTCCCAACTGCTCGAACGCCTCATCCTGTACCGCAGTTATGCAGCGCGTCGCGATAACTTCAGCCTCCTCCTCTGAGCAGTTGGTAAAGATTGAGACAAATTCGTCACCACCGATACGATACAGTGTGTCACCCTCTCTCAGCACGCCCTGAAGCTGGCGGGCAATGGACTGTATCACCTTGTCACCCGCCTCATGCCCGTAAGTATCATTAATCGCCTTGAAAAAATCACAGTCAAAAAGTGCCAGTGACACATCTAAGCGGGTGTTACGGGTCAGGTGCAACAGTTCGTTCCAGTCGCGTTCAAAGGCCAGCCGATTATTGATGCCTGTCAGCGCATCGATGTGTGCCAGATCCCACAGTTCGGCGTTCTTACCATCCAGTTCGGCCTGTACAGAATCGAGTTCGCGCTGATAATTATTGAGTGACCGCCTGGCGGTAGCCAACTCCTTAATGGTGGGCAGGAAGGTGTTTGAGGTTTCACTATAGTTGCGATTGCCCTTCTGCAGGTCAAGGATATGCATATTCAGCATGCGTAGCGGACGAATCAGCAGCACACTGACCATTAGATAAAAAACCAGAAGGGTGATCGCGAACAGTGCGAAATACTCGCGCAGGATCTTGAGCAGGATATTGCCCAGACGCGAGCTATCTGCCGCCTCAAGCATCTGATATTTAAGATGCGTCGCAATATCCCCGGCCAACACCAGGCTATCGGCTCTCTCGATATTCACGCTATCCGTTTGCACCAGCGTAAATCGATTCAGTGTTTTTAAGGCCTGAAGGAAGTTGATCTTGATGCCGAGGTAACCGACCGGCTCATCTCCTGGCGTGCGACTAACAATTTCACTAAAAGCATACAGCTGACCGGAGTCAGCCTGGAGGAACAACCGTGTATCCGGAACCGAGAGCGGCATCGGGTGATTGGCCAGTTTGACCAGGGCCTGACTGTCCTTACCATAGAGCTCGAATGAGTCAACATAATCAGGCAAATACTCCTGATTACGTTGTCTCGTCTCCCGCCAGTAAACATAGTAGGTAGGGTCGGTTAACTGCTGGTGAACCTCATCCCATTGTGTAAGTTCCAGGATCACACTATTGAGTTCATCCAGGACCTTATCTACAGCGCGAGTGACTTCTACTTCAGCCGCTGCCTGTTTCTCGGCGTTAATCGCCACTTTGACCGCTTCTGTGCGTAACACCTGATTGACGCTGAGCAAGAAAAACAACATCAGTCCGACGAGGGACAGTGCAATAAAGTAATGCCTTGCGGGAAGTGCCTTCATAGGCTGGCCATTACCTTAGGCCGGCTACTGTAAAGATTCTGAAATAGAGTCAAGTAACTCAAACTCATGAGTGGCATCAAAGAAGTGACTGGCTCCATCAATGACCTTCAGCTCGCTACCCGATTGTTTTAACAGTGCTATCCACTCAGGCCCAAATCGACGGTCCTTCTCCCCCATAATAATCTGCACCGGAACATTCGTTTTGCGAAGGGTTTCAACAACTCGGGGACCATCCCAGGCCATATAGGAGAGGTAGACGTTTGGTGGCGCCAGGTAGGCATCACAAAAAATAAAGTGATAGCCCTGAATGGAAGGCGCGGTACTCTGCGCAGCAGCCAGTGCCTGCGCGGTTTCCTTTTCGATAATTTCAGGCGCTGTATATCGATGAGTATGAATCAGGCTGGTAGCGATCACCCGGTTCACACTCTTGTGTGGATGGTTTGATGCATAAGCTACCAGCTGCAGGGAGCCCATCGAGTGACCGATCAGGGTGATACTGCGGTGCCCATGCTCAACCAGCCAGTCCACCCAGAAGGCGATCTCATCCACGTCATCCTCCAGGGTGGAGGTATGAATCGCATCACAGGGCACACTGGCACGTCGATCATTAATGTGCATCGAAAGTGTTGGCGCCAGCACCGTATAACCGTTACCGGCCATTTCAGCCACAATGCTCTGTACCGTACTGAAATTGCGTGTGGTGGTAAAACCATGCAATACCAGTATGGCCTCCTTACCCGCTTCACCGGGCAGGTACTGAGCCGATACCGTCACTTTGTTATCCAGCCGGGCAGACACATCTCCTGCCCAGGAATTAGCCACACCTGCAATGCTGAACAGGAGAAGATAAAATACCTTCATATACACATCCTTTTCCCTAGTCTGTCCGTAAGTCTACAAAACGTTTACCCATGCCGCCATTAACCGCGTAAACAGCGCGGGAACATTCATGCTCCGTATCTTTCCCTTATAAACTACTCGCCGCTCTGCCGCACCCTATCTTGGCGTATGTATGTAAGTTTAAAACTCTGAAACCTTGCTGCTCGATTCACTCCCCCAGGCGCGCAATTGCCACCCGATGCTGCAGAAAATAAACGGTCATCACCAGCAGCGCCCCCAGCGTATCGGCAAGGATATCCTTCTGTGCATCCCACACGTCCCCCTGCGAGCCCAGTACGGCGATCCCCGCTGTCGGGTCGGCACTCATGGCGTATTGCCACTCGAATATTTCGTACATTCCGGCCAGGGCGATAATGGCAAATAGCGGGAACAGGGCGACGATCCAGCCGGTGCGTACCAGGCGCCGTGTGACCATCCATTCGGCCAGCGGGTAGGCATAGAAGCCGACAGAGAAATGCGCGATACGGTCATAGTGATTGCGTTCAAAGCCAAACAGTTCAGAGAACCAGTCGAAGGGGACACGCTCGAAGGTGTAGTGGCCGCCGATGGTATGAAGGGCAATAAACACCGCCATCAGGGCATAGCTGGTATGAGAGAAGTGGTGAATGCGTGAGAAGCCGACAACGGCCGCGACGACGATTAATACCGGGATATTCTCGGCCCACCAGACGGCGCGGTCATAGGGCTCAATGGCACACACGGTAAAAAGCAGCAGGTAGCTGCCCAGTAGCAGAATTGGAAAGGTGATGACCGCCGCGGATCGCTCCAGCATAAAAATTCTCTCTCCCTGTTCGGTTATTCAGCCGGTTACTCCGTGACAGTATACCTATATTTTTGAAGCTGTTGCCGGGCGTGGCTGCCCAGCCTGCTTATGGCCAAAACAACGTCATCCACTCAGGGCTTAATGTATCGCCCGCACCTTGAAGCGGCGACCTTTGATCTTCCCCTCGGAGAGTACCCGCAGTGCCACCTTGCGAATACTTCGGTCGACGGCCACGTAGGCATTGTGATCAAAGATATCGATCTTCCCCACCTTCTCCCTGGATATCGCCTCGTCCGCGGTGAGGGCGCCAAGGATATCGCCAGGGCGCACCTTCTCCTTACGTCCACCATCGATGCACAGGGTGACCATCGGTGGCGTCAGGCTAAAGCCTTCCGGCAGCTTAAGGCTACCCGCCTCCTCCAGCTGCACCTTCTTATCCTGATACTCTTCAATGGCATTCACCCGATAGGCCTCGGAGGGGATGTACAGGCTCAGCGCCACCCCTTTGCTACCGGCCCGACCGGTACGGCCAATGCGGTGAACGTAGATCTCGGGGTCACGCGGCAACTCGAAGTTAATCACCGCCTCCAGCTCCTTGATATCGAGGCCTCGTGAGGCGACATCAGTAGCCACCAGCACCGGCACGCTACGATTGGAAAAACGTACCAGCACCAGGTCGCGATCCTTCTGTTCCAGATCACCATGCAGGGCCAGCGCCTGAATGCCGCGCAGCTGCAGCTCATCTGTCACCTCCTGGCACTGCTGGCGGGTGTGGCAGAAGACCACCGTCGAGGCGGGACGGTACTGCGCCAGCAGGGCGGCCAGCGTCCTGGTGCGCTGCCCCTTCTCCACCTCGAAGAAGCGTTGGGTGATCTGCATATCGCTATGCTGTGACTCCACGGTTACCTCCACCGGTTCACGCTGAAAGGCGGCGCTCAGCTGGCGGATCTTGTCGGGATAGGTGGCGGAGAAGAGCAGGGTCTGGCGTCGCGGCGACGTGGCAGAGAGGATCGTTGCCATGTCATCGTAAAAGCCCATGTCGAGCATACGGTCCGCCTCATCCAGCACCACTGCCCGTACCTGATCGAGGCGCAGGGTCTGCTTCTGCAGGTGCTTCAATATCCGCCCAGGCGTGCCGACCACGATGTGTGCACCATGCTCCAGTGAGCCGACCTGCGGACCGAACGGTGCACCACCGCACAGGGTGACCACCTTGGTGTTGGCGGTGGCACGGGCCAGACGACGCAGCTCCTTGGCCACCTGATCGGCCAGCTCCCGCGTAGGGCAGAGCACCAGCGCCTGCACCGCAAAGCTGCGACGGTTGAGCAGCTGCAACAGCCCCAGACCGAAGGCAACGGTCTTCCCGCTACCGGTCTTCGCCTTGGCGATCAGATCCTTACCGGCCAGCACATGGGGCAGGGCCTCGGACTGGATCGGCGTCATCTGCTGATAGCCTAACGATTCAAGGTTGCCGAGAAGTGCGGCGTCGAGCTTGAGCTGGGAGAAATTGCTGTTCATGGGATTACTCTGAATGATTCTGCGGGAAGGCGCGCAGGGCTTCCGGGACGGTATGCGCTCAATGATAACAGCTTCGGCCCGAAGTAGGGCCCCTACGTGATATTGGCTGATGCGGTAGAATGTGTTGTTTCGTACCACTGATCTCCTCCTCCACCCCTACCACAAGAGACACCGATGAAACCCTGGAAGCTAATCGACAGCAGTAATATCCCCGGCGAAGGTGGTGAGCTGCGCCTCTACCAGCGTGGCGATGAATTCTCGATTATGCTTGCCGGTGGCGGCGGAGAGTTAATGAGCAGCCGCAAACACGGCTCGGAAGACGCCCTCTCCGAACTGGGCTGCCAGCACCTTGCCAGCCGACCTCAGCCATGTGTCCTCATTGGTGGACTGGGCATGGGCTTTACCCTCGCCGCCGCCTTAAAACAGCTCGGACCGGATGCCGAGATTACTGTGGCAGAGCTGATCCCGGCCGTAGAGAAGTGGAACCGTGAGGTTATCGGTCACTTTGCCGGCCACCCGCTGGATGATACACGCTGCAGCGTCAGCATTGGTGATGTGGCCGCCATACTCAAACAGCAACGCTCAAGCTTCGATGCGATCCTGCTTGATGTTGATAACGGCCCCGAAGGTTTAACCCATCACGACAACAACTGGCTCTACTCCAGCGAGGGGTTACAGAGCGCCTACGCCGCCCTGCGCCCCGGTGGCGTGCTGGCCGTCTGGTCCGCCGGCCCCGATGCCATCTTCAACAAGCGACTGCGGCAGGCGGGCTTCAAGGTAAGGCAGGAACAGGTGCGGGCACACGGGAAGAAAAAGGGTGCCAAACATACTATCTGGATCGCGCAACGTGACAACTGAATCAGCGTCAGCGCTCCATCTACGGCATTAAGAGCCTATGGGAAGGGCCTTTATGCTGCGGCTATTCGACACGCTGTGAGGGACGGCCTACTGGCGGGAAGTGTTTACGCGGTAAACAACGAGACAAACTGCGTAAACAGTTTTTTATCAAAGTGATTTTGCATCTTATCGCGCATTAGCGTCAGCGCATCGAACGGGGTCATCGCCTTTTTGTATGAGCGCTCGGCGGTAAGCGCATCAAACACATCGGCAATACAACAGATGCGACCATAGATGTGGATCTCATCACCGCAAATACGCTTGGGATAACCGCTGCCATTAAACTGCTCATGGTGTTCCATCACGATGATGCGGGACTCCTCTGACATCACCTGCGCCTCCTTGAGGATTTTATACCCCTGATAGGGGTGGATACGCATGCGCCGCATCTCGGTCTCGGTGAGGCGGGCCGGCTTGTTGATGATCTCAGGATCAATCTTCACCTTGCCCAGATCATGCAAAAAGAAACCGGCCCCCAGCTCATGCATATCATGGCCGTCGGAGTTACCGAACATCGCCTTGGCCAGCAGCAGGCTGGTAATACCGACATTTACCGAGTGGGTGTAGGTGTAGAAGTCATGGGAGGTGATTTGCAACATGGCATTAGCCGTATCGTCATCGGAAAGCACCAGTTCAGAGACCGCACGGATGGCCTCCTTTCCGGCACGAACATTTTCTACAGTCGGCGCTTCTAACAGGCGTTCCATCATCTCACGGGTATGATGATAGACCGCCTGTGATTTTTGCTGCGGTGCCATTCCCTTATCGTGAATCGCCTCCATCAGCTCCGGTGCAACCAGGTTCTCCGGATTCCACTTTGCAGGCGGGGCCTGCTCCTTTGGGTCGGCCGGGGTGTCATTATGGCTAACGTAGGCCAACTCACTTACCGACTGAGGCGGCTGCGCTGCAACGTCGCTTTTATCCAGGTCAATTACCACCTCACGCAGACCGTGCTTGCGCAGCTCCGCAATCTGCTCTTTAGATGACAGCTTAAACTTACTGCGCAGGAACGGATGATTCATCCATGAACCCTCCAAATTGACATACATCCCTACACGTAACGCATCGATGCTAATCGTCTGCTTCATTCGGCTCTCTCTGCGCCAGCTGCGTGAATATGTATTGATAGCCTACTCACACGGCAAAAAGGCCGCTTTAGTGGCTCCGCATTCAGGGCAAACCCAGTCATCAGTAATATCTTCCCACGGGGTCCCCGGGGCAATCCCGCCATCCGGGTCGCCCTGGGCCTCATCGTAGATATAACCACAGACATCACATAGGTATCGTTTCATCGGTCTCACCCTTCTTTAATACTAGATGCGTCCTTCTGGTGGACGAATCAACCACCTTAAGCACACTATGGTAGTGGTTTAGTTATTATTACGCGTCATCAGGTAGACCGTCTCTTTAACCGCCACACCACGCGGCCCTTCTGCATCCCATGTACCTTTGTTCTCTATGCTGAAGTGCTCACGGTAGAGAGACTGCACCTCATCATTCCCGACACTGAAGGGCGGCCCCTGTAACACCCCCTCGGGATATTGCATGGTGACCAGCAGGATGTGTGCCCCTGCCGGCAGCAGGCTGGCCATGTGTGTAACGTAGCCGGCTCGCATCTCTGCCGGCAGGGCAATTAGCGCGGCACGGTCGAATACGGCCTGAATCTGCCCGAGGTCCTGAGCGCTGAGCTGGAAATAATCGCCGGCGAAGAGGGTCAGCTGTTCACTACTGTATTCGATGAAGCGCTCGGTCTCATTAACACTGGGGTCGATCTCGTTCTCGTGAAAGAAGGCCTCCACGGCCTTGGGACTCAACTCGATACCGAACACCGGGTGGCCCTGCTCGCGCAGCCACAGCATATCGAGACTCTTGCCGCAGAGTGGCACAAAGACCGGTGCTCCCTGTGGAAGCCCCAGCTCCTCCCAGTGGCTGGTGAGGTAGCCGTTGATCTCCTGCTGGTGAAAGCCGATCTGATCCTGCTCCCAGCGCTCATGCCAAAATTCGTGTATCACAACATTCTCCTGTAATCGGAATAGCAGGGTATTTATGTCGGATTATCCCTCATCCACCTTCAGGAAACACCCTTTGTCATTAGCCTGATTTCTGCACATTTGTTGATCCAGATCACATGATCCCTCTTGATTGATTAGAATTTGCTTATATACTGAATATCAAAGTCGTTCACCGTGGTAGCGGTGAGGCGACACTTTCCCCTACACAGGAGTTACAGCAATGTGTATACGAGCTGGCAGCAATGAACTTGAGTCCGTCAAGAACCTTATGGGTATGAGCCTGATGGCGGTGATCGCCGAATCCCTCGATACCGATATCGACGAGGTACAGGAGACGGATCACCTGGTCGCGGACCTGCACATGGATAGTGAGGGCAAACAACGACTGGAGGTGATGATCGCCGAGGTATTCGACGAGCTGAAGGTCAACCTCAACACCACCCCCACCGTGGGCGCACTGCTCGACAGGGTCGTGATGAGTGAGTTTGCCGATGACGGTATCCGCCAGTACGTCGGACTTGATGCACTGTCGTTAACCCATAGCGCCGCCTGAAATCATCGCCTCTGTTAACGCCTTTGCTGCAGTGTCTCTGCGGCAAAGGTGTTAAGTGCCTCGACCGTCTGCTGCGAATAGTGACGGTTCAGTTTTTCCTGCATCACCGCAAGGTCGCTTCTTGCCACCTTGAGTTTATTCATCCCAAGCTCGGTGATATGCACATGGAATGAGCGCCGGTCTCTCTCATTCTCCGCCACCGCAATAATTCCACCGCGAATCAGTTCATTCACCTGCACGCTGGCCGTGGCACGGGTAATGTGTAGCTTCTTGCTGACTTCGGTAACCGTTGCCTGACCGCACTCACTGAGTAACTCCAGTAAGCGAAACTGCGGAATACGCAGACCGGAATACATTAACGTTACCGAGACATTGCGCTCCACCATCTGCAAGGCCCTCAACAGTTCACTCACATTTAGCTGCAGCATCACATTCCCTTTGTTTTTTTGTTTGTCCCTGTTAGTTAGCACAACTAACAAAAACATTTGATTGGTTCTTCAAGCGCATCAGTATTTTAATAATTACTGAAAGCATTAAGCACCACAAGCGCTACCACACAACAAATCACAAGAGGACTAACCATGACTACTGCCGTTGAACTGCACCCCCTTGCCGAGAGCACGCTGATGAATCGTATCTCGCAACTTGAAGTCGAGTTGTTATCAATGAAGGACCGCGTGCCCGATAACAAGGTATCGATCATCTTGCTGTCTGATGACTTCGATAAGGCGATGGCTGCCTTTATGATGGCCAACGGTGCCACGGCAATGGGCATGGAGGTTTCGATGTTCTTTACCTTCTGGGGCTGCAGCGTGATCAAAAAAGGACGCAAACTTAAGGGGAAAAAATTCACTCACAAACTAATCAACCTGATGCTTCCGGGAAGCAGCAAGGACCTTGCCCCCTCGAAGATGTCCTTCGCAGGCATTGGCAGAAAGTTTTTCAACCACATGATGGTGGGCGAGATGTCGTCACTGGAAGAGCAGATAGAGATCGCCAGGGAGTGCGGGATCACCTTTCAGATCTGTGCCCCCTCGCTCGGCCTGATGGGCTTTGATGACGATGAGTGGGTAGTACCGGTAGATGTCTGCGGTGTAGCGGCAATGTATGACACGGCGCTCAACGCACGTACCGCCTACTTCATCTCCTGATACGGCACCGCGGGTCTCGGAATTATTGTCGAAGTATAGAGTTCACCCTTACTGAGCGAACAGTAATACCAATCGCTCAGAGGGGTATCACTAATACTGAACCATCGTGCGGTGTCGATATAGCGCAGATAAAAACCGCTAACGCTCATGCGTTACCAGTAGTGACGGCCCGCAGAATCACAAACTTCGCATTGGAGGCGAGCATCTCGCAGTTACCGAACATTTTTTTCAGTATCTTATGATAACCAAGATGGCGATTACCGATCACCCACAACTCGCCACCGGCCCTTAACACCTTGTGCGACTGGATGAACATACGACGTGCGATCTGATCGCCCACCGTACTGCCCTGATGAAACGGCGGGTTACAGAGGATAATATCGGCACTGCCGGCAGAAAAATCCGTTAAGCCATCGCCCACATGAAAATGCGCCTCGCGCTGAGCACCAAGATTGTGGAGAAAATTCTCATGTGCGGAGGCCACCGCCATAAATGACTCATCGACAAAATGCAGCTGCGCCTCGGGGTTACGCTCTGCACAGATAAGGCCGACCACGCCGTTACCGCAGCCCAGGTCGATCACCTGCTTAGCACCCAGATTCTGTGGCAGATGCTGAAGGAAAAAGCGGGTACCGATATCAAGGCTATCGCGCGAGAAGACATTTGCATGGTTGCAGATACGATGCGTTGTCCCCTCCAGCTGATAGCATACCGGGTAAGGACTTTTCGTCGCCGCGGTCTGTTGGCTCGGACTTACGAAAATGAGCTTCGCCTTCTTCTTCGCCAGCGAAGTGGTGGTCGGCCCGCAAAAGCGTTCCAGCAACTTCCACACTGAAGAGGGCATTCCCTTCACCATTCCCGCCACGATCACCTGTGTCTGTGGCGACAGCCACGGGGCAAGACGAATCAGTTCATCCTCCAGCAACGCCAGTGTCTTCGGCACCTTGATTAGCACCAGGTCCAGTGGCCCCGCTGACCGCTCTGCCAGGCTCATCGAATCGACAAGCTCAACGCACACCTCAGTGAGGCTGTTGGCCTGCAGATTCTTTTTTGTTGCGGCATGACAGAGC
The DNA here is from genome assembly GCA_041555695.1 of Thiohalomonadaceae bacterium. GTDB lineage: Bacteria > Pseudomonadota > Gammaproteobacteria > Thiohalomonadales > Thiohalomonadaceae > JAPHSX01. The sequence continues at coordinate 19,213 of JBFFJV010000008.1, forward strand.
CAGGAGTCGGAGAGCGACTGTGGATGAAACGCATTCAGTGCCACCGCCAGGGCACCGAAACTGTCATTAACGATCAACACACGATCCCCCTGGCGCGGCAGCGACTGCTCGGCCAGGCTGTTCAGCAGATACTCATCGGCAGCATCCCAGGCACGCAATAACTCTTTCCTGCGAGCCGGCAGGCGTGACAGCTCGAAGCTCCCCTGCGGAACTCTCAGCGTACTCTCTACAGTTGATGTGCTCACAGCAGCGCGAATCGTAGAGGTGCCGGCTTACGGCTTAACAACCGTCAGGCCAAGGGCGTGCCAGTTCTGCATGCCGCCACGGAAGTATTTAATCTTTGCCGCCGGGTAACCCAGACTCAACAACTTGTTAATTGCCGCCGGAGACTGACCGCACCAGTTACCGTTGCAGAACATCACCAGGGTTTTGGCATGCGAAAAATCCATCACATCACTGACTTCCACGCCAAATGCATTTTCCATGATCTCTGCGGCCTTTGCGGTATCCTTAAACTCGGTAAAGGGGACATTGATCGCACCGGGAATGGTGCCACGAGCCACCCAGTCGGCGGTTCGGCTATCGATGATCAACAGCGCATCATCACCCTTCGATTTCTGCACCAGGTACTCGATCACCTCCAGCTCACCGATGGTCTCCACCGCATGCGGCGCGAAAGGGTGCATCGGCTGAATCTTACCCTGATTGGTTCGCTGGTAGAGCTCGACAATCTTATTGCCGGGTTGCTGGTTACGCATCAGGGTCACCGGCTGCCCCTTATGCATCACCTCGACCTGATAAAGGCCGGCGCCAAGCATGACCTTCTTTGATTTTTCCTCTGCCTGAACCTGTGTTGGTGCCACGGCAACCAACGCCAGCAGCAGGCTTGCTAATGCAATGCGCTTCATCTCAATACCTTGTCTATTCCGGGGTGTACAAAAGAGGTTGAACGGAAGGGGGGTGGTAGCCATTAGAGGGCTACCACCGTATGCTGCTTACTTCTTTATTTCGACCAGCTCAATGTCAAACAGCAGGGTCTCGTTGCCGCCAATCTTGGGCGGTGCACCGCTCTCGCCGTAGGCCAGCTCGGAGGGGATCACCACCTGCCACTTGGAACCCACCGGCATCAGCGGCAGCACCTCCTGCCAGCCCTTGACCACGCGAGTCAGGGCGAAGGTAGCAGGGGAACCGCGCTCATAGGAGCTGTCGAATACCGTGCCATCTATCAGGCTACCGTGATAGTGGGCGACTACAGTCGACTCCAGGGTGGGCTTCTCACCGGCCCCCTCGGTCAGCACCTTGTACTGAATACCGCTGGGCAGGGTAGTCACACCCTCTTTGGTGCCATTCTCGGCCCGATATTTTTCACCGGCCAGTTTCGCCTGCCCGGCCTCGGCATTGGCCTTGGCGACACGCTCTTCCATCAGCTTCTGTGCGGCCATTTCCAGAGCCGCACCCATCTGCTCTTCACTCAACTGCAGTGGCTTGCCATCGAGCACATCACGAATCGCCATGCCCATGGCGACCTCATCCAGCTCCGTCATGCCCTTGCCTTGCATGTCCTGGGCCATCAGCACTCCTACGCTGTAGCTGAATTTCTCCACCTCGCTCTGCAGCACAGGTTGCGGTGTGCTCACCGCAGCTTCTTTGCCCTCTTCACCGCCACAGCCAGTAAGGCCGATGAGCAGCGAGGCGCTCAGTAGCAAGGGAAGGGTTTTATTGTTCACAGACATCGCATTTCCTTTTTATGTATGGTGATTTTATTAATTTATTGGCCAACCATCTTGGCTGGAGTCAGCGATGATTTCAACTCCCGGCGACATCCCGTCACGATCTTCCCCTCACGCAGCGGGCAATAGTACGTAGCAGCGCCTCACGCACCACCGGCTTCTCTGCCACCGCATCCATCCCGGCCTCCATGTAGGCCTCTCGCTCATCGCTCATCACACTCGCGGTAAGGCCGATAATGGCGGTTGCCGCCAGCTGCGGGTTATCGGAGGCGCGAATCTGGCGCGTCGCCTCGACCCCATCCATCTCCGGCATGTGCACATCCATCAGCACCGCATCGAAATGCTGCTCACTCATGCACTCAATGGCACGGCGGCCATTCTCCGCCTCCACCACCAGGTGCTCCTGCTGGCGCAACAGGGTACCTACAGCCAGACGGTTAATCGGGTCATCATCCACCAGCAGGATGCGATACGGCTGGATACCCTGCAGGTCGATGGCGGATAACTCCTCCTGCTCCTCGACCAACAGCGGCAGCTCCACCTCAACTCGAAAACAGCTGCCCTGCCCCTCGCTTGAGCTAACACTCAGGGTGCCGCCCATCGCATCGATCAGGCGCTTGCTGATCGCCAGCCCCAG
>JBFFJV010000009.1:0-19845 GCA_041555695.1 Thiohalomonadaceae bacterium
CCGTTTTGTCTTTCTCGATCAGGGCATAGGCTGAGTGGTTATGAATCGACTCAAAGTTTTCTGATTCGACCACATAGTAGGTAATGCGCTTATCATTATTTAACTGCACCGCAATATCACGCACCATGTCTTCAACAAACTTGGGGTTGTCGTAGGCACGTTCGGTCACGTATTTCTCATCAGGACGCTTGAGCAGGCCGAACAGTTCACAGGAGGCCTGCTGCTCCACCATATCGATGATGTCTTCGATCCAGACGAAGGTATTGGTACGCACGGTGACGGTAACGTGGGAGCGCTGATTGTGGGCGCCGCGATCAGAGATCTTCTTGGAGCAGGGGCAGAGGCTGGTGACCGGTACTACCACCTTGACCGCCAGGTCGGGCTCGCCGTTCAACACCTCACCAAGGAAGGTGACCTCGTAGTCCATCAGGCTCTGTACACCGGACTCAGGGGCCTTCTTGTTGACGAAGTAGGGGAAGCTCATTTCAACGTGACCGGATTCGGCCTCGAGACGTACCACCATCTCGCTGAGCATTTCCTTGAAGGATTTGACGGAGATCTCACGCTCGTGCTGGTTGAGGATCTCAACGAAGCGCGACATGTGAGTGCCCTTGAAGTTGTGGGGCAGATTCACGTACATGTTGAAGTTGGCGATGGTGTGCTGTTCGCCCTCGCTGCGGTCCATCACCCGTATCGGATGGCGGATATCCTTGATGCCGACCTTATTGATGGCGATCTGGCGGGTGTCTTCGCTGTTCTGTACGTCGGCGATAGGTTGGTCGCAGGGCTGGGTCATGCTGCTGTTTCCTCGGTATAGCGTACGCAGGCACGCTCGGTTTCCCAAATGGTAACGGCGTGCACCTGCACGCGCGGCTCGTTTAGCTCTTCGCCGAGGCGGCGATAGATGTGGGCGGCAATGTTCTCCGCCGTAGGGTTGATGCTGTCGAAGGGCGGGATCTCGTTTAAAAAGCCGTGATCCAGCTCATCGGTGACCTTCTTGGTCACTTGTTTGACGGTCTTGAAGTCGATAGCCATGCCCAGTTCGTCCAGCTCGCTTGCCTGGACCTCGACCTCGACCTTCCAGTTGTGGCCATGCAGGCGACTGCAGTCTCCCGGGTAGTTACGCAGGGAGTGGGCGGCGGCGAAATCAGAGACGACTTTAAGAGTATAACGGGCGGACATGATTTTAGTTGACTAAAAGACTAGGAATTTACGTGAGTGGTTACGGTTTGGCAAGGCAAACCTTGACCCTTTTCTACAACGGCGCGGATTATACCATCCTTATCGAGCTCACACAGGGCCAATATCTCCTCACGGCTGCCCTGCTCGACAAAATGGTCGGGCAGACCGAGGTGATAAACGGGTGTGGTTACGCCATGGGCTGACAGACACTCACTCACCGCACTGCCTGCACCGCCCATTACCACGTTGTCTTCAATAGTGAAGAGCATCTCGTGCTCTGCGGCGAGTTTAAGTACCAGCTCCTCGTCCAGGGGTTTGACGAAACGCATGTTGGCCACTGTCGCGCCCAGCTGTTCTGCGGCCTGCAGTGCCGGGCTGAGCAGGCTACCGAAGGCCAGCAGGGCAGTCCCCTTGCCGTGGCGACGAATCTCGCCCTTGCCGATGGGCAGGGAGTGCAGGTCTGTTGATACCGCAACTCCCGGACCGCTGCCACGCGGGTATCTTACCGCACTGGGGCCGTTATGTTGTTGACCGGTGGTGAGCATTTGACGGCACTCCTCCTCATCTGCAGGAGCCATGATCACCATATTGGGGATGCAGCGCAGGAAGCTGAGGTCGAAGGTCCCGGCGTGGGTTGGGCCATCAGCACCGACGATGCCGCCACGGTCGATGGCGAAGAGTACCGGCAGGTTCTGCAGTGCCACATCGTGGATTAACTGGTCGTAGGCTCGCTGCAGGAAGGAGGAGTAGATTGCCACTACCGGCTTGAGCCCCTCACAGGCGAGACCGGCAGCCAGGGTGACGGCGTGCTGTTCAGCGATCCCCACATCGTAGTAGCGATCGGGAAACTCCTCGGAGAAACGTACCAGGCCTGAACCCTCGCGCATTGCCGGGGTGATGCCGATAAGATTTTCATCCCTGGCCGCCATATCGCACAGCCAGTCACTGAAGATATCGGTGTAGCTAGGGGAGGCGGGTTTGCTCGCCAGAGAGTCACCGCTTTGCGGGTCGAAGGGGCTGACGCCATGGAAACCGCAGGGGTTCTCTTCGGCGGGGGGATAGCCCTTGCCCTTTCGGGTTACGATGTGCAGAAACTGCGGTCCCTGGAGTGACTTGAGGTTATTGAGGGTCTTAATCAGGGTGTCGATATCGTGTCCGTCTATAGGACCGATGTAGTTAAAGCCCAGCTCCTCGAACAGGGTGCCGGGGATCACCATCCCCTTCATATGCTCCTCGGCACGGCGTGCCAGCTCCCATACGCTGGGCATGGTGCCGAGCACCTTTTTGCTGCCCTCGCGCATGGTGGAGTAGAGCTTGCCGGAGAGTATGCGTGCCAGGTGGTTGGAGAGGCCGCCAACATTGGGTGAGATCGACATGTCGTTGTCATTGAGGATCACCAGCAGGTTGGCATCCAGATCGCCGGCGTGGTTCAGTGCCTCAAAGGCCATCCCTGCGGTCAGCGCACCGTCACCAATTACCGCAATCGCTTTGCGTCCGCTCCCCTGTTTCTGGCTGGCGATGGCCATACCGAGGGCGGCACTGATGGAGGTGCTGGAGTGGCCGGTACCGAAGGTGTCATAGGGGCTCTCCTCGCGCTTGGGAAAACCGGCCAGTCCGTGAAGCTGGCGCAGCGTTGCCATGCGCTCACGCCGTCCGGTGAGGATCTTGTGCGGGTAGCTCTGGTGGCCCACGTCCCAGACGATGCGGTCTTCCGGGGTGTTAAAGACGCTGTGCAGGGCAATGGTCAGTTCCACCGTGCCGAGCCCGGAGGAGAGGTGGCCCCCGGTACGCCCCACCGAGGCGATCATAAATTCGCGGAGCTCTGCTGCCAGCTGTTTTAGCTGAGGGGCGGAGAGCTGGCGTAGTTGAGCAGGGTCGTCAATCTGTTCCAGCAGTGGCGAATGGGTCTCAGGCATCAATCTATATTAATAGGTGGGAGAAAGGCGGCTATGATGCGATTATCGAGGAATGGTTGCAAGTGCGATTCGTTTCAATTGCCACGATCGACGATGTAGGCGGAGATCCAGCGAAGTGGATCGGCCGCCTCGCCGAACTCCTGCAGGCTGCCCACTGCCTGCAGATGTAGTGCCTGTGCCTTCTCCTTGGCCCCTTCCAGCCCAAGCAGTGAGGTGTAGGTGGGCTTGTTACGTGCCTCATCCGAGCCCTGCGGTTTGCCCAGAGTCTTGGTGTCGGCTTCCACATCGAGGATGTCATCGCGGATCTGGAAGGCCAGACCGATAGCCTCGGCATAGCTATCCAGCGCCTTCGCCTGTTCGGAGTGTAAATTTTCATCAGCCAGCGCACCCAGACGCACGGCGGCACGAATCAGTGCTCCGGTCTTGTGCCGATGCATGGTTTGCAGTTGTTCAAGCGTTAGCTGTGTTCCCTCGGCAGCGATGTCGATGGCCTGACCACCTACCATGCCGCGGTTGCCGCTGGCCACAGCCAGTTCTCGTACCATCTTCATCCGCTGCTCGGGAGTGACATTCATCTCCTGGTCGGAGGCGAGTATCTCGAAGGCCAGGGTGAGCAGAGCATCGCCAGCGAGGATCGCTGTTGCCTCGTCAAAGGCGATATGACAGGTGGGACGGCCACGGCGCAGCTCATCGTCATCCATCGCCGGCAGGTCGTCATGCACCAGTGAGTAGGCGTGGATCATCTCTACCGCGCAGGCCGCGGCGTCGAGGCGGGCCGGCTCCATCCCCAGCGCTGCACCGGTGGCATAGACCAGTACCGGACGTACCCGCTTACCACCGCCAAGCGCTGCGTAGCGCATTGCTGCGTGAAGCTGTTCAGGGGGGAGTGTCTCATCGGGTAGCCAGTGCAACAGGGCGTTATCGACCCGTTTGCGGTATTCGTCAAGAAGGGCTTTCAATGACATGGTTTAAGACTCGTCGTCGGAGGCGAAGGGACTCAGTTCGCTATCGGTGCTCTTTTGCAGCAGGATCTCTACCTTCTGCTCCGCCTCCTGTAAGGCCTTCTGACAGTGACGGGTCAGTTCCACCCCCCGTTCGAACTCCTTGAGTGATTGCTCCAGAGTGAGGTCTCCCTGTTCCATATCGCTCACCAACTGCTCCAGCTCTTCAAGGGACTTCTCAAAGTCGAATGCGGATGGTTCTGTTGCCGCCTTTTTCGCCACGCTCTCTCTCCACGGAAATATGGCGCCTAAATTACCCCAGCAGGGAAATGGGGGTCAAATAAACTGCACACATCCGCATCATACGGTTGATGCGATGCCGATTCGTTGTAATAAAAGCTAGCCGCATATTAAATCGGCAGTCGCGGATGTGTGGAGCGATGGCTAATGCGTGATATCATGTAACAATGTTCTCCTGGTTAAAAACTCCCTGGAAGAGAAGTGCTGATGCTCCCGCGATTCGCGGTGCGCAGCCTACCTCCGCGCAAATCATTCCCCGTTCTAAACACGGCATCTCCCGCTCCAGTATCAGCGAGCAGGCGCTAAAGGTGCTCTATCGTCTCAGCAAGGCCGGTTATGGGGCCTATCTTGTGGGTGGTGGGGTACGTGACCTGTTGTTGGGACGCGAGCCCAAGGACTTTGATATAGCCACCGATGCCAGTCCTGAGCAGGTGAAGCGGCTATTTCGCAACTGTCGCCTTATTGGTCGACGTTTTCGCCTGGCCCATGTTCACTTCGGACGTGAGATCATTGAGGTGGCCACCTTTCGCGGACTGGCCGAGGAGAGTGAGAATAACGACAAGTCTGTGAGTGCCAACGGCGTCGTGCTGCGTGACAACGTCTATGGCACGCTGGAGGAGGATGCCTGGCGGCGTGATTTCACCGTTAACGCCCTCTACTACAACATTAAGGATTTCTCCGTCGTTGATTACACCGGTGGCATGGCTGACCTGAAAGCGGGGCGCATGCGCATGATCGGCGACCCGTCACAGCGTTTTCGTGAAGACCCGGTGCGTATGCTGCGTGCCATACGCTTTGCCGCCAAGCTTGGTTTTCGTATCGACCAGCAGAGTGAGAAGGCCATCCGCGAGCTGGGTTATCTGCTGGAGGAGGCGGCTCCGGCGCGGCTTTTCGATGAGACCCTGAAGCTACTGTTCGCAGGCAGTGGTGTTGGCACCTATGAGTTGCTGCGCCATTACCGCCTGTTTGGCCACCTCTACCCCGAGACCGAGATGGCGCTGGCAGAGGAGGAGGACCACTTCCCCCACACGCTGTTGCTGCACGCACTGGAAAATACCGATGCGCGCATTGCCGCGGGAAAACCGGTAACCCCTGCGTTTCTTTATGCTGCCCTGTTGTGGGAACCGGTACGTCGTGAGGCACAGCTGTTCGCACGCAAGAAGATGCCACCGATTCAGGCGATGCAACTAGCCGGTGATGCGGTGGTGGCACGGCAGGTAAAACGGGTGGCTGTGCCGAAGCGCTTTAGCCTTCAGTCTCGCGAGATCTGGGAGTGGCAGGTGCGTCTGACCCAGAACAGCGGTGGGCGTGCCTTCCGGTTGCTGGAGCAAAAACGCTTCCGCGCAGCCTATGATTTTCTGTTATTGCGTGCACAGAGTGGTGAGCCTGTAGAGGAGCTGGCAAATTGGTGGAGTAAGTTCCAGAATGCCGATGAAGGGCAGCGCCAGACGATGATTCGAGCCAACAGTAGCGGAAGTGGCCAGAAGCGTCGCCGTCGCCGCCCACGCAAACGTCCCGCCCAACCCAAGAGCTAGCCGATGTTGAGTAATCCCCCCCATGTTCGAGCCTATATTGGGCTCGGCAGTAATCTTCTATCGCCAATACGTCAGGTTAAACGGGCCATTGCCGAGCTGGCTCAGCTGCCGGAGTCGCGCCTGGCTGGTGTCTCTCGTCTCTATTCTAGTCGTCCTATGGGACCTGCCGATCAACCTGATTATATTAATGCGGTGGCGGCTATCGATACGTGTCTGACGCCACTGGGCCTGCTGGATAGCCTGCAGGCAATAGAAAATCACCACCAGCGAAAGCGTGGTGCGCAGCAGTGGGGACCGCGTACCCTCGATCTGGATTTACTGCTGTTCGGAGAAGAGGTGATTAATGAGGTACGTCTCACGGTTCCCCATCCCGGTATGCAGGAGCGCAGCTTTGTACTGCGCCCGTTGGCCGATATTGTACCGGCCTTGATACTGCCAGACGGGCACTCTGTTCAGCTGCTGTGTGCCGCGTTGTCGGATGAGGGGCTGGTGCCGCTGCTGGAGGGGACTCAGGATTGAGCCCGTGGTATTCTTGCGACAGTCTTTTTCAATGCTGTCTAGCCTTTAATCTTTGAACCGGAACAGAGTGTGAGCGACCCCCGTTTTATCGTTATTGAAGGCCCTATCGGGGTCGGTAAGACCACCCTGGCACGGCGTCTGGCCGAGACCTTTGGCTGCGAGTTGTTGTTGGAGGGGGCCGAGGAGAATCCGTTTTTAGAGCGCTATTATGAGAACCCGCGTGCCGGGGCTCTGCCGACCCAGATGTTCTTTTTGTTCCAGCGAGCACGACAGATGCAGGAGTTGCGTCAGGGCGATATGTTCGAGCCGATACGGGTGGCAGATTTCATGCTGGAGAAGGATCGCCTGTTCGCTGAGATGACCCTCGATAGTGATGAGTTGCAGCTCTATGAGCAGGCCTATTCCCTGCTTACTATGGATGCACCAGGCCCCGATTTGGTGATCTACCTGCAGGCGCCGGTAGATGTACTGCTACAACGTATCGCCAGACGTGGACGACGAGGAGAGGAGCACATCAACGGTGACTACCTGCGGCGTGTGATGGATAGCTACTCGCGTTTCTTCTATAGCTATGACTCCTCGCCACTGCTCATTGTGAATGCCGCCGAGATTGATCTCGCTGAGAGCGATGAAGACTATATAATGCTGCTGGAGCAGATCCGCGAGGTCAAGCGCGGTCGCCACTACTTTAACCCGATCCCCTCAATGCTATGAGGTTGCCATGCCAATAACTGTTTCCACACTGCAACAGATGAAGCAGCGCGATGAGAAGTTTTCCGTGCTCACAGCCTACGACGCCAGTTTTGCCCAGATCATCGATGAGGCCGGGGTCGAGGTGCTGCTGGTTGGTGACTCCCTTGGCATGGTGGTGCAGGGAAAGGAGAGCACCATCGCGGTGAGTATGGACGAGATGGTCTACCACAGCTCACTGGTGGCTCGGGCAACGAAAAATGCCCTGGTGATCGCGGATATGCCCTTTATGAGCTACGCCACCACCGAACAGGCACTGCTGAATGCCGCGCGCCTGATGAAGGAGGGGGGGGCGCAGATGGTCAAACTGGAGGGAGGGGAGCTGCGGCTGGAGGCGGTGCGTCGTCTCACTGAAAATGGCGTGCCGGTTTGTGCTCACCTTGGTCTACTGCCGCAGTCGGTGCATAAGTTGGGCGGTTATAAAATTCAGGGGCGTGAGGATGCGGCAGCGGATAAGATGGTAGCCGATGCCCAGGCTTTGCAGCAGGCCGGGGCCGATCTGCTGGTGCTGGAGTGTGTGCCGCGGGTGCTGGCCAAACGCATTAGCGAATTACTTACCATACCGGTGATCGGTATCGGGGCCGGGGCCGATACCGACGGCCAGGTACTGGTGCTTTATGACATGCTTGGCATTACCCCCGGTAAGCGCCCCAGCTTTTCCCACGATTTTCTTGCCGAGGCCGGTTCTATTCGTGCGGCGATTGCGGCCTACGCCAGCCAGGTGAAGGCGGGCAGTTTCCCCACCGTGCAACACGGCTTCGATTAATCGCTAAAGATCATGCAGATAGTCACCACCATTACCGAACTGCGCCAGTTGCGTCGTAACTGGCTGCTTGCCGGTGAGCCGGTCGCCTTTGTGCCGACCATGGGTAATCTGCACGCCGGTCATATCAAACTGGTCACTGAGGCGAAGGCCAGGGCGGCTCGGGTCGTGGTGAGTATCTTCGTCAATCCGTTGCAGTTCGGCGCCGGTGAGGATTTCGAGGCCTATCCCCACACCCCCGAGCAAGATCAGAGCAGGCTCCGTGAGGCGGGGGCCGATCTGCTGTTTCTGCCCGCCGAGGCGGAGATCTACCCCGATGGGCGTGAAGGGCTGAGTTTTGTTGAGGTGCCCGGGATCTCCGATATTCTGTGCGGTGCGAGCCGCCCCGGACACTTTAGTGGTGTTGCCACGGTGGTTTCCAAACTCTTTAACATCGTACAGCCGGAGCAGGCCCTGTTCGGTGAGAAGGATTACCAGCAGCTGAGCGTACTGCGACGCATGGTGCGTGATTTGAATATACCGGTGGAGCTGATTGGTGTGCCTACTGAGCGCGAGGCCAGTGGTCTGGCGATGAGCTCACGTAACGGCTATCTCACTCAAGATGAGCGGCTTATAGCACCAGTGCTCTACCAGGAACTATGTGGGGTGGCCGATAAATTGCTCAGTGGGAGGCGGGATTTTACAGTCATTGAGGCGGAGGCATTATCACAGCTGGAGGTGGCAGGGTTTCGTCCCGATTACCTGCGCATATGCCGTGCCAGCGACCTGAAGAGTCCCTCTGAGGCGGAGCAGGAGTTGGTCGTGCTTGCCGCCGCCTATCTTGGTAAAGCCCGGTTAATTGATAACCTGTTGATTAATATTAATTAACCATAGCCATTTGGTTATCTGAAATTCGTCTCAGGCATTGAAACCGCAGCCCCAAGCCCGCATAATTAGCCGTTCACTAATATTGAGGAAGCATCGCAACAATGATTTGCACCATGCTTAAAGCCAAGTTGCATCGTGCACGGGTGACCCACTCCGAGTTGGAGTATGAGGGTTCCTGTGCCATTGACGGCAAACTGCTGGAGCTTTCCGGGATCCGTGAGTACGAGCAGATCGAGATCTACAACGTCACTAACGGTGAACGTTTCACCACCTATGCGATTCGTGCCGAGGATGGCTCTGGTGTGATCTCCGTGAACGGTGCGGCGGCCCACAGGGCGGATCCTGACGATATCATTATCATCGCAGCCTACGTGCAGCTTGATGAGAAGGAGATGGTGACTTTCAAGCCCAAGCTGATCTATTTCGATGGCAACAATAAGGTTACCCATACCGCCAATACCATCCCGGTGCAGGCGGCTTGAGGTCCATGACAGTTTCAAATAAAAAGCCCGGCAAAGCCGGGCTTTTTATTGTTCGTAATTCCCTCGCGTGGGCGGTGCTGTAGGACTTAACTGCCAGCCTCCTGCAACCACTTGCGCCCATCCTCCACGTTGGTGAACACTTTCATCTCAATCGGACTGTTGTCATTGAGCATTTCGAACATCCGCAGAATACCGAAGTTGGTTGCATTCGAGGAGGCCATCGCCCAGCGGCAGCTGCCACGAGTCTGCTCAATATCGGGCATATAGGCGCTGTACTCATGAACCTTGTCGAAGTCTATATCGACAAAGTGCATATTGGAAAAGTCTGAGAGTGAGTGCATTCCCGGACGATATTCCGGGTGTTGCTGCATCTCTAGTGAACTCTGCAGTACATCTGCGGGGCTCATCTCTCCTGTGTAGGTGATCCTTACCAAATTGTTCTCCTGTTCAAATAGGGTTTTGACAGACATGGTATCTCTAATGGCTAATTGGCTAGGTAGTTGGGCCGATTCTCACGCCATAGATATGGGCACTGCCTGGAAAAGCAATGCCCTTTGTGAATTGTGTTAATTAAAAGTGGGGGACGCCTCTTCACAGAGGCTGGAGGAATTAACCGGTATTACGCATTCCCGCAGCGATGGCGTTAATGGAGCGTAGTAGCGGTTCTAGCCAGATATCACGATCTTCATCGCTTAGTGACTCGTCGCGGTAGCGTTTGAGCAGGGTGATCTGAATGTGGTTGAGCGGATCCAGATAGGGGTCCCGGCGGGTTAGTGAGAGCTCCAGCGTGGGGTTCTCTTCTAGCAGATTTTCAATCTCTGCCACCTTGAAGATATTTTTCACCGTCTGCTCATGTTCAGACTTGATCCGGCCGAAGACATTTTCTGCGACCGCTGGATCTTCGCACAACTCGGCGTATTCAGCGGCGATACGCATCTCTGCCTTGAACAGGGCCATTTGAGTGTTGCTGAGCAGGGCGTTAAAGAAGGGCCACTTTTTGTACATCTCCTGCAGCTTTTCCAGCCTCTTTGTATCCTTACCCAGCCACTTTTTCAGTGATGAGCCGATACCGTACCAGGCGGGGATGGTGTGGCGTGATTGCGCCCAGCCGAAGACCCAGGCGATGGCGCGTACCGAAGTTTTAGAGCGGTCGCCCTTTTTACGGTGCGATGGGCGCGAGCCGATATTGAGCAGGCCGATCTCGGTGACCGGGGTCGCCTCGTAGAAGTAGTCAAGGAAGCCTTCAGTATTGTCGGTGAGGTCGCGATAGGTGCTCTCACCAATCTCGGCGATCTCATGCATGATCTCAAGGTATTCCTCGTTATCCGCTTTGGGGGGGGTAATAAGGCAACGACTGGCCTTGAGCAGGCCGGAGACACCCATGGTCAGCTCATAGACCGCGGTCTCCAGATTGCTGTATTTGTTGGAGAGTACCTCTCCCTGTTCGGTGAATTTGATCTGTCCGTGCACGGTACCCGCTGGCTGCGACAGAATCGCCTCATGGGTGGGGCCGCCGCCACGGCCAATGGTGCCGCCGCGGCCATGGAACATGCGCAAATCCACGCCGTGTTCTGTGGTGAGTGCGGTGATCTGCTTTTGTGCCTGATAGAGATTCCAGCCGGAGGCGAGGATACCGCCATCCTTGCAGGAGTCAGAGTAGCCGAGCATGACCTCCTGAGTGTTGCCAGCGCTCTGTAGCAGGGCGGAGTAGACCGGATTATCGAGCAGTGCCTTCATTACCGGCTCAATGTGCTCCAGATCTTCGATGGTCTCGAAGAGCGGGCTGATGCTGATGTCGCTGAACCACTTGTCGCCACTCATGCCGGCGAGTCCCGCCTGGCGGGCCAGCAGCATCACCTCCATCACGTGACTGGCAGCGTGGGTCATAGAGATGACGTAACTGCCGAAGGCCTGGGTACTGACCTCACGGCGCATCCGAGCCATTACGTCGAAGACGTCCATGGTCTGCAGGGTGGGGGCGCTGAGGACGGTGCGATCCACATTCAGTGCCTCAGTGCGGCCAATGAGATCCGCCAGTACCGAGAGGCGCTGCTGCTCATCCAGGGAGGCGTAGTCGATCGCCTCGTTCTGGTTGGCAAGCAGTTCGGTGACTGCCTCGGAGTGGCGGGTTGACTCCTGGCGTACATCGAGGTGCACCAGGTAGAAGCCGAAGGTCTCGGCCATCCATATCAGGTCTCGCAGGTCGCCATTAGCGATATTGGCATCGCCGTGACTGAGTAGCGACTGGCGGATTTGGGTGAGGTCGGCGATGAACTCCTGCTCGGTGCGATAGGCGCCGTGGAAGGTGTCGCTCTCGTTGCCCGCCATGTGGGCCTCGACCAGGCGCAGATTTTCGCGCAGGCGGTGGCGCATGATGTAGAGCTTGCGGCGGTAGGGTTCGGTACCGAAGCGCTCGGGCTTGTCGGTGAAGGCCTCGGGGTAGGCGGCCACGTCGCGATCCAGGCCGGAGACAAAGGCTTCGCTGGGTTCGCACAACAGGCTGGAGTGGGTGAGGAAGTGGCTCAGTCCGGTGATGCGGCGGATATATTCACGCAGGATCTCGCGATGCTGCAGGCGTACCGCCAGTGCCGTGGTCTCGGGACCGACAAAGGGGTTGCCGTCGCGGTCGCCACCAATCCAGGAGCCGAACTTGAAGAAGTTGGGGATCTTGATGTCGGCATCGGCACCATAGATGCGGCGTACTGCCTTTTCCATGTTGCGGTAGGTATCGGGGATCGCCTTAAACAGGCTCTCACGATAGTAGAACAGGCCGTTTTTAATCTCGTCACGTACCTCTGGCTTCTGGGTACGCACCTCGTCGGTCTTCCACAGGATCTGGATGTCGGTTTCCAGCTGGTGGATGATCGCCGCTTTCTCCTCTTTACCCAGACGGGGGTCATTGAGCTTCTCGCTGGTGACGAAGATACGGCGCAGGTTTTCCAGTACGGTACGGCGCTTGGCCTCGGTGGGGTGGGCGGTGAATACCGGCATATAGGCCAGGCGATCCAGCACACCCTGGAGCTCCTCCAGGGTGACACCGTCGCGGTTGAATTCTCGCAATACCGAGTCGAATGAGCCGGTCCACAACGGACCGCCGCTACGTACCTGACGGCGACGCTGACGGTGCATATAGGATTCTTCGGCGATATTGACCAGGCTGAAGTAAATACTGAAGGCACGGACCACGTGGACCAGGGTATCGGGATCCAGCCCCTCGATAAATTTCGCCAGCTTGCGGCGTTTGTTACCATTTTCGCGCTTGCGCAGGCTGATGTAGCCCTTGCGCAGGGTCTCTACAGCCTCCAGAACCTGGCTGCCCGCCTGGGCTTCCAGTACCTGTCCCAGAATATTGCCAAACAGTTTTACCCGGGCACGTAATGTCTTGTCGCTGATCGCTGTCATGTGGAGAATTCACACCCTCAGTCTGTTTCGTATCTATTTTCTGATCGTAAGTGTAGTCGACCGGAAAACACAAAGCCGCTTAGTATAACCCGGAACAGGGGGGGTATGCCTAGCCCGGTGCGGGGTGATCGGCCTTTTCTATTAGGAGGGGGCGGATGCAGAAGGAGTGAATGACGTATTCTTAGTCTATTTTTTCACTAAAGTATTAACAGCACTTCACCCGCTGTGGTCAATATCGGTATTGACGGCTCTGATCCTGGGCCGCAGGTGGTCACCGGGGCACTCAAACCTTATGCCCGCGGTGATATTCAGGTTCGCTAACTCTTACAACAAGAACTGATTTGAATAATATTTACGCCGGGTTGGCGTAGCGGCAGAACATCAGTTTTTCCTTAAGCGGGCGGGCGGCAATCTGGCAGGTGGCGTTTGTCCTGATACCGGCCTTGGCCAGGGTCTGGTTGTTTTTTAATTCGATGACTTCATTGTCTATTAACAGCTCCAGCACCGGCTCGTAGTTGTCACGCAATTGCCTCATCCGTTCCGCATTGTCACCCTGTGCCAGTCCCTCTAGTGCCTGTTCCAGCAACTCTCCGATCGGCAGGTGTGGTGAAACGCTAAAGTGGTATTCGCTGTTATCACTGTGGCACAGCAAAGTGATGTCGATATGGGGATCGCTTTGCCTGTTGGGGAGATTGAATTGGCTGCTCGGCATTGAACCATCCTTGAAAAAAAACAGCTAAGTAGCTGTAATTAAATAGATTGTCCAGAATAATAAAATAATACCACGCAAAATGCACGTATATTGTATGCGGTTATTGGCCGGGAATGCTGAAGAGTCTAGTTTCTACCGGGTAACCATAGCGACAGTGAGGGCCAGTAGGTAATGATCAGCACGCTAAAGAACAGCAGGAAGAAGAACGGCAGGGTGGAGCGGTAGAGCTGGGACACAGGGCGGTTAAAGCGGAAGCTGGCGATGAATAGATTCATTCCCACCGGCGGAGTGAAGTAGCCAATTTGCATATTGGCGAGGAATATAATGCCAAGGTGCACCGGATCGATGCCATAACCGATGGCTACCGGCAGCAACAGAGGCACCATTAGCACCAGGGCCGAGAAGATATCGAGCATGGTGCCGAGGATCAGCAGGAAGATGTTGAGCAGGATGAGGAAGGTGTATTTATCCGAAATATTGGCACTGACAAAATCGAATAACTTGCTGGGGATTTGCGCATCGATAATATAGTTGGTTGAGGCAAGCGAGACCCCGAGGATCACCAGAATCGCCCCCACCATTACCATCGACTCACGCACCACGCGTGGCAACTGCGCCAGCGGGATCTCCCGATAAATAAATACCTCTACGACGAGGACGTAGATCACCGTCACCGCGGCGGCCTCAGAGACGGCAAAATAGCCGCTGTAGATGCCACCAAGTACGATAAACGGTAGCGGCATCTCCCACACCGCCTCGCGCAATGCCGCCCTGGTCTCCCCCCAGTCGAAGGGCTGGGTGTGTTGCACCCGGTTACTCCAGATGCTCCAGCCGGACAGTACTACCAGCATCAGCAAACCAGGCAGAATGCCGGCGAGAAATAGCTCATCAATGCTCAGTGGTTCGCCAATCCCCAGTTGCTGCACAATGATGCCATAGAGGATCAGCGGCAGTGAGGGGGCAAACAGCAGGCCAAGGCTGCCCGAGGTGGTGATCAGGCCCAGCGTAAAATTTTCTTTATAACCGGCCTTCATCAGCGCCGGGTAGAGCAGGGCGCCGAGGGCAACTATGGTGACTCCTGAGGCTCCGGTAAATGCGGTGAAGAGGGCGCAGGCGGCCAGTGCGACGATCGCCAGGCCGCCATGCATCCACCCCAGCAGTGCCTGGGTGACGCGTACCAGGCGCGTTGGCGCACCGCTTTCACTTAATAGATAACCGGCAAAGGTGAACAGCGGGATGGCCAGCAGTATCGGCATCTCGGCCAGGCGGTAGAACTCAATTGCCATGATCGAGAGATCCAGCTCCTCACGATAGAAGCCAAGCATCGCACTGGCGGCAATTACCGCAAATAGCGGTGCGCCGAGCAGGGCAATGGTAATGAGAATAACCGTAATGAGCAGGGTCACTCCATCTCCTCGCGCTTGCCCAGTAGCAGCAACAGAGTGAAGCGAAGTGCCATCACCGCAAAGCCGAAGGGGAGTATGGATTCAGCCACCCAGGCGGGTAATCCGCTTACCAGGGTGCTGCCATCCTGCCACTCAAAATAGACGAAGCGAGCGCTATGCCAGGCGAGTAGAGCACAGACCACGGCGCTGAACAGGTTGTTCAGGTGTGCGGCATGTTTACACCAGGAGGGTGAGAGGTAGCGTGAGAGCAGGTCGATACGGATGTGCTTGTCCTGCTGGGTGGCTATCATCGCCCCCAGCATGCCAACCCACAACACCAGTACTCGTAGTACCGGGTCGCTCCAGCTGATGCCGCTGTCGAATAGGTTGCGCAGTACGATCTGGCTGCCTGCCAGGCCGATCATGCTCGCGAGTAGCAGCACCAGCAGGCTATTTTCGACCTGGCGAATCGTGTGTAACAGTCGCTGCATGGGGGCTTAGTTGGTGACCTGCTTGCTGCGGAATTCCTGCAGGTGTTGTTTCAACTGCTGCAGCATCGCCGGGTCGAACAGTCCTTCACTCAGGAGTTTATCCATAGCCGTGTTGAGACTGGCGCGCCAGCGTTGTGTTTCCACCTCACTGGGACTGATAAAGCCGATACCCTGTTGTTGTAGTGCAGAGAGGGCGCTACGGTTGTCTTCGCGGTTAAGGCTATCAAGCCTGTTGAACACACCACTCATTACCTCACTGACGATCTGTTGATCGCCTGCATTCAGCTTATTGAACTGTTTGGCACTGACTACCATGCTGCCGTACAGGTACATTAGCGGGGAGTGGGTCAGGTATTTTACCCGCGTGTGCCACTGCAGGGCGATAGCACCCATCGGTGAGCTGGCGACGGTATCGATAAGTCCAGTCTGCAGGCCGGTGAGTACATCGGTAAGCGGCAGAGAAACGGGTGAGATACCGCTCGCCTCAAAGGCGGTACGGCTGATGTCATCCCCCTCGGGTACCCATACCTTAAGGCCCTTAAGGTCATCAATGCCGCCCACGCTGGAGTTTGACATCAAATAGGCAAAGCCCCCCTCACTGATGCCGAAGCTGATATAGCCCTTCTCCTTCAGCCCGGCGAGCAGCACCGGGTCCATCAGCTTGCGTGCATAGTCCACCTCAGCGTAGTCACGAAAGATAAAGGGGATGGTGTAGACCTGCGCTTCGGGGTAGACCATCGCCACACCGCCACCGCTTAGAGCGCCGCCGTGTAGTTGGCCGACCCGCATCTTGCGCAGTACACTTTTGTCGTTGCCCATGATGCCGCCGGGGTAGAAGCGGAACTTTACTCGTCCTTCGGTGCGTTTTTCTATCTCGTCGGCGCCGGCACGCATCTCCTTCATCCAGCTGGTGCCATCCGGTGCAATACTGGCGATCTTGAAGGTGATGGCATGGCTTGCCAGTGGCAATACAGAGAGCAGAAAAAGTGTGGTGAGGTGGCGCAACATGTTGATAAAAGCTCCTTAGAAATAGTCTGCCGAGGATTGCAGCAGTTCCCTGGCCTGACGCTGGGCCAGCACATTACTGAGAGTGTAGCCGGGTGCTACGGCATTGGCGTTGAGGACCTCGTTCAGCAGACGGTCATGCAACTCCTGTTCGAACATCATACGGCCATAGCGCTTGGCATATTCTACCTTGACCATCAGATCCTGTCCCTGCGAATGCTTTAGTGCCTTCTCAAAGTGCTGTCTGGCCAGCTCCGGTTTGCCACCCAGGGCGGGAGGGCGCTGGCTATGCAGGATGCCCAGGTAGAGGTGAGCCTGACCGTGTTCAAAGTCGTCCCTCTGTTCTACCACGCGGTTGAGCATGGCTTCGATCTTTGGTAATTCGGCCACCGCGGCCCAGTCATCGCTATGGTTCTGGATCCATAGCGCCCAGGCGAGGGCGTAGGTGTAGAGGGCTGGTAGATCCTTGTAGCGGCTCTCATGTAACACCGGCAGCATCGTGGTAAAAGCGCCCTGATCGACGGTGCAGAAATTATCGTACTGCAGGCAGACGGCCCGCCGGGCGTAGTTTTTTGCCTTGGTGCTCATGCGTTGTGCACGCTCCACATTCTCAACAAAGACCGCGGCGTAGACGCTATAGAGCCTGGCACCGGCAATGAGGATGGGAATATCTTTGGGATTACCTTCGATAAGACTGTCAAGCAGCAGCAGGTAGGCTGGTGCCCCGGCCTTTACGGTCTCCGGGTCATCCTGATTGAGTATCGCACTGGAGAGGTTGTTACCCAGACGCGAGGTAATCATGGAAGTGCATGCCCCCAGACTGAACACCACAAATAACAGAATGAGGTAACGGAAGCGGAGAGCGTGTTTCAAGCTGAACCTGTTATATCGTTATAAAAGGCAAAGGCTAGCTGGTTTTTTTTGCATCAACAAGCACTTGTTTACCCTGGCAGGCAGGCCTGATGAAGTTTCGGAGGGAAAGATATGTATGGTACCGAGGGCCGGACTCGAACCGGCAAGTAGTCACCTACGGGGGATATATAATCCCGTGAAGTGTGTGTATAACCACATGTAATGTATAGAGAAAATCAACAAATCGTGTAGTTTGTGGGGCGCCTGTGGGGCAATTTGAGGTAAGAAAGGGGTATTTGTTGGGATATTGGGGACGTGGTGTGATGCGGTTATCGACAGCGACTGACGGCAGTTCTCACCCTATAGCGAAAATAAAGGGGTATTGCATCTATAGTCCAGGAGCGGCAGTCAGGCACAGTTACGATTAAAGGCAGCTTCCATCCTAAAGCGACCATCATCACAAATTTGAATTACATGCTGGATCCGGGGGGGAGGGGGGGAAGGGACCAGTAGTAGTGATTGAAATGCTGACTCATACTCCCTTGGCCCTTGGTTCGAATCCAAGTAGGCACACCAACTAAAATCAAAGCCTCATATCGGAGACAGTGTGGGCTTTTTTTATCTTTCATCGATATCACCGGCATAGGTACATGTGATACCGTGAGACGGATACCTAAGCAACATCATTAGCTTTGGCTATCTAGCAAGATTTCAGCTTATTATAGTTGTAACTACCACATGGATATAAAGGACTTCGTGATGAAACAGCCCTCACCTAATCGTCTTCTTTCGCCTGTTAAAAGGCTATCTGCATTAGCTTTAGTCATCTCGCTATCTGCTTGTGGGGGTGGCGGAGGTTCTACGGATACCGACTCAAGTACCGATACAGTCGTTCCTACCGATACAGTAGTCCCTACTGAAACAACGACTCCACCGGTCATTGCAGGTTTCGATTTCCCCCTGTCAGAAGGCGACTTCTGGGAGTACGGCTGGGATTATAGTAGCTCTTACACAGATGCATATAGCAGTAGTAGTGACAATTACGGGAGCACTTTTCGTATTACCCTGGGTGCTCCACTTACAGTTGACGCTATCACCTTTTATGAGATGTTGATATCTGGCAATACTAATAATACTTCCTTGATTCCCAGTGGGAAGTATCTCGCCCTATCAGGTAACGTTCTCACTACTTTGGACTCTGATGGTTCAACCCAGAAGACCATGTTTGATGCGCAAACAGGGGCATGGCCCGGCGCTGGTTTTTTCACCACATTTCCTTCTGATACGCTCTTTGAGGCAACGCTTTCCACGATCAGTAACGACTATATGAACGATTCGGCCTACCGGGTGAGTGAATCGGCAAGTGCTAGTAATTGTGAGTATTACACCGGTATCGGCACTATCTGTGGGGGTGACTACGACGAGAGTCTGGTGAAATACGAATACTATATTGCGAATATTGGTCCCGTTGGTCTCTATTCTCGCTCTAGCATGAGTGGTACAGATTGGTGGGCATCAAACAGCACGAATGTTGGCCTTACCACCTCATCACTACGGGGCGATAGCGTGGACTATACACTTGAAGTCGAGCCAAACAATCAGATTGCAGATGCCACGCCGCTTATCCTCCCTGCCAAGGTCAGAGGTGATAACGTGAGAGACACTGATCTGACTGCTATCCCATTGGCGGCAGACTTACTCTCAGAGAGTGAGCCAAATGATTCGCCCAACACGCCTCAGGTTGTGGACATTATCCCCTCCATTATAACGGGCAATGTTCTTGCGGGAGATGGAAATACTTCGGTTAGTGTACTGAGCTCTACTGACAATCCATACACTGCGTACTTTGAGGATTGGTACCAGCTAACGCTGGGAAGCAGTAGTACCGTTAGTGCAACGTTAAACTTCCCTGATGTGGCAGCCGATCTTGATATCTACCTTTTTAGTATGCCGAGCTCTACTTCATTAACCAATCACGCCTATAGCATTGATGATAATGTCGCTAATAGCACATCAAGTGAGCAGCTGGAGGTCTCTCTCGTTGCGGGTACCTATTACCTCGCGGTTGATGGCTATACAACGCCAAGCAGGACTAACTACACACTCGCTATCTCGACAACCGATTCGAATGTGAATGTCGGTGACTGGTTCCGCTTCTCTCTCGAGTATCAAGCCCAGGTGGCCATCTCTGTAACGGGTGGTTCCAGCTTTGTACTAACAGATGCGTCTGGTGCAAGTTCGTTGGTTAGCGGCGGTGCGGCAGGCAGGACGATTACCCTTGATGCGGGTTCTTACCTCATTGGTGTAAGCAATGATAGTGCCTATACACTTGAGGTGGCTCAATTGTAGAGTGAGTCAGAAAGAGTAAAACCAGATTCAAGTCCTTGTAGTCCCACCAATCAACACCAAAGCCTCATATCGGAGACGGTGTGGGGCTTTTTTATGTCCGCACCTAGCTAACTAACATCGTAAGCTAAATGAGCTGATCTGTAATTTCCGCATCGCATAGCAGTCATCGAGCGATGAATGATTTGGTGGCTGCTTCTGGCTAGTTCGCGACCACAGGAAGGTATGACGGCTGGCGTAACGAGGGGGAGGGGCTTAATTCTTTGAGGTGGGTGCCCCATTTCGGGCTTGCGTTAGTGCGTGCTTACTTGGAATTTGGTACCGAGGGCCGGACTCGAACCGGCAAGTAGTCACCTACGGGGGATTTTGAATCCCCTGTGTCTACCAATTCCACCAC
>JBFFJV010000010.1:0-19771 GCA_041555695.1 Thiohalomonadaceae bacterium
CGAACAGGGTGAAACGCAGCAACTATTCGCCCAACGCATGGAGGAGCTGCGCCAGCGCATCAACGAACAGGGGCTGGAGATTGGCCGCACCCAGGCCTTTACCGGCGTCCCCCCCGAACCTGATGGACCGAACGGGCTTGGCACCCCCAACAACAACGACGGCATCTTCCGCACCCAGGCATGAGCAAGAAAG
The DNA here is from genome assembly GCA_041555695.1 of Thiohalomonadaceae bacterium. GTDB lineage: Bacteria > Pseudomonadota > Gammaproteobacteria > Thiohalomonadales > Thiohalomonadaceae > JAPHSX01. The sequence goes on from JBFFJV010000010.1 coordinate 194, forward strand.
AGAAAAAACGCACCGCGGTCGCGCTGCACTACGACGAAAAGAACGCCCCGCGTATCACCGCCAAGGGCGAGGCCGCTCTGGCCGACGAAATCGTCGCCCTGGCAAAAGAACACGACATCCCGCTGCACGAAGACAAACAACTCGCCGCCCTGCTCTCACAACTGGAACTGGGCAGCGAAATCCCGCGCGAACTTTACATTGCCGTGGCCGAAGTGCTGGCTTTTGCCTATATGCTGACAGGAAAAATGCCACAGCAGTGGCAGAATAAGCAACAGGGAAAAAAAGAGTAAGTCTTAGGCTTGAGGATCGAGACGATGCATCATCGCGATCAGCTCCGCCTCGCCGCGTGAGAGATCGCAGATCTCCATCAGCTCCTCCACCGAACTGCCTTTGCGTGCCAGTTTGATCGCCTGCTCGAAGCTCACCTCCGAGGGTTCGCTATGAGCCATCTTTTCCTGACGAACGCCCAATTCCTGTTGCCGCTGTTGTAGCGCTTTCAGCTCCCCCTCCATGCGATTTACCCGCTCGCCCATTTGCACCGCGGCATTACACAGAGCACGCAAATCAGTCTGTATCGTTGTCTGGCTCTGCAGCTGGCGCTGCATATTACCCTTAATACGCATGGCAAAAACCAGCTGCACGACAATCACCACAGCCACTAATACCAGCGCCAGAATGGCGATACTCTGCTCCAATGCCATCATCGCGCACATACTCCCATGTGGTGACTACACATAGAGATCAATACCGCCGTCCTTATCTGACTTATTGTTTTCTTGCTCTTCCTCATGCCGCTCTTCTTGTTCATTATTATCTTCTGCAGGCTCCTGCTGATGCTCCTTGTGATCCGTAGCAGCTTGCTCACGCGGTAACCGCGTGATAATTGAACTGCCCGGTGTGACCTTCCCTATCTCAGCCATGGCAACATGTTAGTGTGCCGCGCTACCCGTCAGCTCTTCGCTGGTAAAGAGTTTTTCCAGATCGATGAGGATCAGCAGCTCATCATCCTGATTGGAGACACCCTGGATATACCTGGCACTCTCGTCATTGCCAACATTGGGGGCAAATTCGATCTCTGATTCGCGCAGATTAGCCACCTCAGAAACACTGTCGACCATCATGCCGACGACCTGTCCCTCCCGCTCAATGATGACGATACGGGTGGCATCATCCGGCTCGCGAGGGGGCAGAGCGAAACGGGTACGGGTGTCGATAACCGTCACCACATTGCCGCGCAGGTTGATAATGCCCAGTACATAGTAAGGGGCACCAGGCACTGGAGCGATTTCGGTACTCTTCAATACCTCGCGTACCATAGCGACATTAATGCCGTACTTCTCATCGCCCAGGCGGTAGGTCACCCACTCAGTGATCGGATCGTGACCTGTATTTTCCTGCTCTTCCATACTACACCTCTTGCTCGCTGCCACGACATTGCAGATACAGCGTCGCGGTTAATCTCAATGTTCTGTTTCCGCCGCCTCAGACGGCTCATCCGGAAGATCGGCGATACCGGTTCTCAGCATATCGGCAAAGGCCGGTGGGTCGATAATTGCGCACATATGCTCCAGCACGGTGCCGGCCAGCCAGCGACGTTTGCTACGGCTGCTGCGCCACTTCACCTCATCATGATTGAGACTGATCACATCCTCAACCGAGTCACAGGCAAGCCCCCAGGTTCCATCCTGGATAAATACCACATGACCCAGGCGCTCTTTATCCTCGGTTACCAGACTCGCAAATCTGTCAGGAGGCAATACCAGCTGCGCGGTGTCGACTACCGGTACCTGACGGCCCCGATACTCCATCAAACCGAGATACCATTCGATACGCCCCAGCATTGGTGTCACGGCACTATCATGCCACTCCTGCACCCCACTCAGCTCCGCTAACGGTACGGCAAGGGTAAGGCCGGAGACCTTGAACAACAGCGCCTGGAAAGGGAGCGCGGCCCAATCGGGCACCCCTTCGGGCAGCGCTGGCGTTGGTACTCTGGTCTCCTGCTCGAGCTGCTGCCCCACCTCCACCGGCGTCTCAACTGCCTGCTCGATCACCTGTTCTACCTGGGGGATGGTGGGCACGGCAATCACCGGTGGCATCATCAGCGGTACGGTTTCGGGCTCCGGCTCGGCATGGGGACGAGTATCAGCCTCGGGCTGCACCTCTTCACGCAACAAGGCCTCAAAGTAAACACTCAGGGCATCTTTCTGATCGACCACACCATGGTGGCGCTTATCGTCACTCAAACACCACCTCCCGACTCACTCTTAAGCACCGTGTCCAATAGAGTGGCGTAGGCGATGGCGCCGCGTGAGTGCGGACTAAGTACATTTAACGGCAGCCCCTGACGACTCGCCTCGCGAAACTGGGTATCGACAGGGATCACTGATTTCCACATCTCATTGGGGTGATGTTCGCGCAAATTCTTCAGACTCTCCAGAGAGGCGCGGGTGCGGCGATCAAACATCGTTGGCACAATGGTGTAGTGCAGGGGTTTCTGGCGTGCGCGCAGGATCATATTCAGGGTACGCAGCATCCGCTCCAGCCCCTTTAACGCAAGAAATTCAGTCTGCACCGGAATCAGTAAGCGGTCACTGGCAGCCAGCGCATTCACCATCAGCACTCCTAACACCGGTGGGCAATCGATGAACACGTGCTCAAAGCGATTGGCCAGACGTTGAATCGCACGGGCCAGGATCAAACCCATCCCCTCCTTCGCCCCCAGTTGCCTATCCAGCGTTGCCAGGGCGGTAGAGGCGGGCATCAGGTAGAGGTTGTCAACCCGGGTGCTCAGGCAGAGCTCATCATCACTAAGGGACCCACCCTCGTCCTGAAACAGGCTGTAGACACTGGTCTCCACGCTATCCGGGTCATGACCGAAATAGGTGGTGAGTGAGCCGTGGGGGTCAAGGTCGATCATTAACGTCGACTTGCCACGCTGAGCCAGCAAGCCGGCCATGGTCACGGCCGTGGTGGTCTTACCCACTCCGCCCTTTTGGTTGGCGACTGCCCAGACGCTCATCCCTGCTCTCCCCTGGGTAGATCACGGCCACCGCCAATCGAACGGCGTTCCATCTGTTGCGACATAATCACCAAAACGACACGACGGTTCTTACGTCGCCCCTCGGCAGTGGCATTGTCATCTATCGGGCGGAACTCACCGAAGCCAATGGCCGACATGCGTTCCGGCTTTACCCCGCTACGGGTAAACAGGTTAACCACTCCGGCAGCACGCGCCGCCGAGAGTTCCCAGTTCGAAGGATAGAGGTAGGTGCTGATCGGCAGGTTATCGGTAAAACCCTCCACCTGCAGCTGGTTGGGGTAACGCTGCAGGATACCCGCCAGATCACGCAGTACCGGGACCGCCTCATCCTCCAGATCAGCACTGCCGCTGCTGTAGAGCAGGCTGGAGTTAATTTCCACCTCCACCCAGTCGTCATCCTGGGTGATATTAATTAGGTCTTTTTCAATCAATGGCGAGAGGGCCTTCTCGAAGTCGTCGGCTATCTCATTCAGGTTATCCCCTCCTTCGGTCTGACCACTTTCCGGCTGTTGCAGATCGATTGGGCTGGGCTGACCGGAGGTGGCACGATCCGGCTGCAGCACAGAGGGCTCACCACTCACCCCATCCTCACCAATCTGAATCGGTTGCATAGTGCGTGGCTGATTCTGAAATACATCGTTGAGTGTATCGGAGAGCACCCGGTATTTACCCTCATTAACCGAAGAGATCGCGTACATCACCACAAAAAAGGCGAACAGCAAGGTAATAAAGTCGGCGTAGGATACCAGCCAACGTTCCAGGTTCACGTGCTCTTCTTGTCGTCTTTTACGCGGCATCTTATTGTCTCCCGCAACGGCTCAGGTCACGAAGCCCTGTAACTTGGCTTCAATATTTCGTGGGTTATCGCCCTCAGCAATAGAGACGACCCCCTCGATCATCATGTAACGGAACTGGCTCTGGGCAAAGATCAGGCTCTTCAATTTATTGGCGATGGGAATCAGAACAAGGTTGGCCAGGCCGACACCATAAATGGTTGCAACAAAGGCCACCGCAATGCCGTGCCCCAGCTTGGAGGGGTCGGAGAGGTTCTCCATCACCTGAATCAGGCCCATGACTGCACCAATAATACCAATGGTAGGACTATAGCCTCCCATACTTTCAAACAGCTTGGCTGCCCCCAGGTCGTGCTGCTCCTTGGCGTCAATCTCCACCTCAAGAATATTGCGCATCACCTCAGGTTCATTACCATCTACCAGCAGCTGCAGCCCCTTACGGGCAAAGGCGTCCTGTTCGGTGTCAGATACCGCCTCCAGCCCCAGCAACCCCTCCTTGCGGGCAATATTGCTCCAGGTGATGATCTTGTCTATCGCCTCATCCGCCATCAGTTTGGGCGGAACGAAGACCCAGCCTAACAGGCGGATACCGCGCACAAAGGTCATCAACGGTGACTGCAGCATCACCGCACCCAGAGTACCGCCGAATACGATCAACAGCGCTGGCCCATTGACCAGCGAAGAGGGGTGTCCTCCCTCAAGGAACTGCCCGCCAAGAATGGCGCCAATACCGAGGATGAGTCCGATGAGGCTAAGAATATCCATCTATTACAGCTGCGCCAGGGCGGGGCCGACCTCGTTTAATGCCAGTACACGATCGCTCAGGCCTGCCTCGGCTACCGCCGCCGGCATGCCGTAGACCACACAACTTGCCTCGTCCTGCGACCAAATCTGTGAGCCCCCCTGTTTGAGGGTGCGTGAACCCTCACGCCCATCGGCCCCCATCCCGGTGAGGATCACCGCCAAAGTTTGCGAAGGGTAAACCTTGGCTACAGAGTTAAAGGTGATGTCGACACAGGGCTTGTAGGTCTGTCCCGCCTCGGGTTCAAGCACCTTGAGGATCTGACGGCCACCGCGGCTCTCAAGCAGCATCTGCTTGCCACCGGGGGCAAGGTAGGCGGTACCCGGTTGCAGGGTGTCACCGTCCTCCGCCTCCTTGACGGTGATCGCACAAAGCTGGTTAAGCCGTGCGGCAAAGGCCGGGGTAAAACTGCCCGGCATATGCTGCACCATCACAATAGGTAGCGAGAAACTGGCAGGCAATTTGGTCAACACCTCCTGCAGTGCCACCGGACCACCGGTAGAGGTGCCAATAGCAAGCAGCTTGAATTGACCACGTCGTAACGGGGCGGCCGAAGGGCGGGCCATCGGTGCCGCTGCACGCGGCGCAGGCCTGGTAGCAGCAGGAGTAGAGACCCTGGCAGCCGGGGTAGCAGGACGACGTCCCTGCACGGCGGCACCGGCATGACCACGGCTTAAGGTATAAACCCGATCACACAGAGCCCTGGTCGCCTCATCACGATTCTTCGAGATATCTTCAAAACGCTTGGGAAGATAATCAACGGCACCGGCATCCAGTGCATCCAGCGTGGCCTTGGCGCCATCGGTCGTAAGCGAGGAGAACATTAATATCGGACAGGGATTAGCCTGCATAATGCGACGGGTAGCGGTAATGCCATCCATCACCGGCATCTCGATATCCATAGTGATGGCATGGGGTTTGAGCCTGGCCGCCATTTCAATCGCCTCAGCGCCATTAGCGGCCTCGCCAACAACCTCAAGACGCGCGTCGCTGCTCAGCATCTCCTTCACACGGCGACGGAAAAAACCTGAGTCATCTACAACCAGTACCCGTATGGGCATGAATCCCCCTTACTGACGATTTCTTATGGGAAAAAACCACGCAGGACGCCAGTGCGCCCTATGCATATGCCTTCATCAAACTGGGCACATCTAAAATTAGTGCAATCTTACCATCACCGGTAATGGTGGCCCCGGCCATCCCCTGGGTGCCATGCAACAACGCCCCCAAGGGCTTGATCACGACCTCCTCCTGGCCAATCAACTGGTCGACAACAAAACCAATCTGTTGCGTACCAACATGCACCACAACCACATGCCCCTCGCTGGGTAGCTCGGTACTGACGCCACTCACCAGCCAGCCAGAGAGATAGAACAGAGGCAGTGGTTTTTCGCGCACAATCACCACCCGTTGACCGTCGACCACATTGGTGTCAGTCAGGTCGAGATGGAAGATCTCATTCACATTAACCAAAGGCAGGGCAAAGGTCTGCTCACCCAACTTAACCATCAGGGTCGGCATGATCGCCAGAGTCAGTGGCACCTTGATACTGAGCAGGGTGCCCTTACCCATCTCCGAATCAATCTCGACACTGCCGTTGAGCTGGGCAATACGGGTCTTCACCACATCCATGCCGACACCACGACCGGAAATGTCGGAGATCTCCTCTTTTGTGGAGAAGCCGGGGGCAAAGATCAGCATGAAGGCCTCACGGTCATCCATGCGGGAGGCAGACTCCTCGTCCAGTACCCCCTTTTTAATGGCGATCTTTTTCAGTTTTTCAGGATCCATGCCAGCTCCATCGTCTTCGATGGTCAGCAGGATGTGATCCCCTTCCTGCTGCGCCGCCAGTCTGACGGTGCCCTGGCGGGGTTTGCCCAGTGATTCACGTACATCGGGCATTTCAATACCGTGGTCCACTGAGTTGCGCACCAGGTGAACCAGCGGATCGGCCAGTGCCTCAACCAGATTTTTATCAAGGTCGGTATCCTCCCCCACCATCTCCAGCGCCACCTCTTTGGCCAGGCTGCGCGCCAGATCACGTACCACGCGAGGGAACCGACCAAAGACCTTTTTAATCGGCTGCATGCGGGTCTTCATCACCGCCATCTGCAGGTCGCCAGTGACCACATCAAGGTTGGCCACCGCCTTGGTCATTTCCTCTTTCGCCTGCTCCAGCTCTTCACCAGCCAGGGTAGAGAGCCGGTTACGAACCAGCACCAGCTCCCCAACCATATTCATAATGTCATCAAGGCGCGCAGTATCGACACGCACCGTAGTCTCTGCCTGCGGTGCATCAGGCTTCTTCTTTGCCTCGCGCGCAGGGGCAGGGGCGGCAGCAGGCTTAGCTGGCTCAACCGGTTTAGGGGCAGCGACAGGCTCGGGGGCCTCAGTCGCAGGAGCTTCAGTTGCCGGCTCAGGCTGCCCCGGCACGGTGCCGAACTGCCCCTTACCGTGGAGCTTATCCAGCAGGGCCTCAAATTCATCCTCAGTGATCTCATCACTGCCCGAACTGGCCGGCGCCTCGGCCACGGAGGCCTCAGCAGGAGCCCCAACTTGCCCCGGTGCACCGCCAAACTGCCCCTTACCGTGGAGCTGATCCAGCAGGGCCTCAAATTCATCCTCAGTGATCTCATCACTGCTGGCAGATACCGTCTCAGCCACTACCGACTCCCCTGTACTCTGGGCTGCGGGGGCGGCCTGACCATCCAAGGCATCAAGCAGTGCCTCAAACTCCTCGTCAGTAATATCTCCCTCCGGTTGAGCAGCGACCGGCTCTGCGGCCTGAGCCGGCCCGGGCTCAGGGGCTGAGGCTGCTGCCGCAGCCGGTGTTTCAGCGGCAGGAGGAGCATCATTGCCCGGCTTATTCATCGCCTCCAGTGCCAGCAGCAGCTCAGCTGTGGCACTGGCCGGCTCTTCCATCGCACGCAGGCTATCGAACTGGTCATTAAGGACGTCCAGCACCTCAAGGAAACTGTCCATCATCGCCGGAGTGAGGCTCTTCTCACCATTACGCAACAGATTGAAAATATCCTCGGCGCGGTGACATACCTCTACCAGCGGGTTGAGGGCCAGAAAACCGGCACCGCCCTTGATCGTATGAAACCCACGAAACACTGCATTCAGCAGGTCCGCATCAGTGGGGCTCTGCTCCAGCTCAACCAGTTGCTCATTGAGTTGCTCAAGTATCTCACTCGCTTCAACTAGAAAATCCTGGAGGATTTCGTCATCCGCATCCAACGCCATTCGCTATTCCTCAGAAACCTAAGCTTGACAATAAATCGTCTACTTCATCCTGCCCGGAGACAACATTTTCTGCGGCATCGTCTACCCCCGGAACCACGGGACCAACCCCCTGAAGCACGTCTTCATCCTTCTTCTCAGCCTCTCCCTGTTCACGCATGTTCTGGCCAGAGATGCGAATCAGGTCAACCAGACTACCCTCCATGTCATCAACCAGAGTGATCACCCGCTCAATGATCTGGCCGGTAAGATCCTGGAAGTCCTGCGCCATCATGACCTCATTAAGATTGCTTCGCAGTGTCGCGGCATTCGTACCGGCACTGTCAAAGAAGCTGCCAATACGACCACTTAAGTCGCGAAACTCATCGGCACTCATGTCGCGGTTAACAAAACGCTCCCACTGCCCTTTCAGCTCCGCGGCCTCGCTCTCAATACCGTCACAAATCGGCATTGATTCTTCAGCAGCGGTAAGGCTGCGATCCGCAGACTGAGCCGTCATGGTCACAACATGGCGCAGGCGCTCACGGGCATCGGGGAAATCTTTTTCTGTAAAACTGGAGATACGTGAATCGAGGCGAAAACTGCTCAGTGCATCATGAAATTCCCGGGTCAGTTTGCCCAACTCCTGAAACAGGCTGCTTTCGCGCAGGTTGGCGATCTGATCGAGGATGCGGTCGGCCTCTTCAGTATTACCACTCTCTACGTGCCGCGATAACTCACGCACACGCTCGACAAAATCATCGCTTTGAATGGAGGGGTTCTCATCTGCCATGGGGGAGTCTCTTTGTTAGTTCCTGGCCACCGGGTGCTAATCAGCTACCGGCCTGCATACGCTCGAAGATCTTGTCGAGTTTCTCCTTGAGGGTCGCAGCAGTAAACGGTTTAACGATATAGCCATTAACACCCGCCTGAGCCGCTTCGATGATCTGCTCTTTCTTTTGTTCCGCCGTTACCATCAGTACCGGCAGGTGCGCTAGTTTAGGGTCGGCACGCACCGCCTTAAGCAGGTCGATACCCTGCATCCCCGGCATATTCCAGTCGGTCACCAGCATGTCAAAGCCGCCCGCCTGTAACATCGGCAGCGCGGTCAACCCGTCATCAGCCTCAGCGGTATTATTAAAGCCTAGATCCCTCAGCAGGTTCTTGATGATTCGCCGCATGGTAGAGAAGTCATCAACCACCAGAATCTTGATGTTCTTATCCAAAACTGCCTCCAGAACTCTCGTTCTTCCGTCACAATAAATTGTTGTTTCATCGATCCCAGATAAAGTACCGTAAATTTATACGGTGTTGTACTGGAATTTGTCCTACACACTCAGGCATTTTCTGCCATTCGCGCCCTTAGCCGTCCTAATGCCTGGCTATGCATCTGACAGACCCGCGATTCGCTCACCGAAAGCACCTCGCCGATCTCTCGTAGATTCATCTCTTCCTCATAATAGAGTGAAAGTACCAGTCCTTCTCGTTCCGGCAGCGAAGTAATCGCTTCACTCAGCTCCTCACGTAACTCGAGTTGCTGTAGTACCTCGCCCCCTCCCTCTTTCGTTGCCGGAAAGTGTTCCAGTGCCGAATCATTCTCATAACCCAACTCCTCGACACTGAGTACACGGGCACTACGCACATCCTGCAGCAAGCGATGATACTCATCCAACGAGACTCCCAGCCTGGCAGCGATATCCGCCGGCTGCGCCTCGCAGCCGCTGCTCGCTTCGAGCTCGCGAATCGCTCGACTCAATTCACGCGACTTACGATAGACCGAACGGGGTACCCAGTCGTTACGCCGTACCTCATCAAGCATCGCGCCACGGATACGAATTCCGGCAAAGGTCTCAAATCCGGCACCACGCCCCTGCCTGTAATTTTGCGTAGCCTCCAGCAGACCAATCATACCCGCCTGAATCAGGTCATCCAGCTCCACGGCTTCGGGCAATCGTCCCTTGAGATGGTGGGCTATACGGGCCACCAGCGGTGCATGACACTCCAACATGGCATCGCGGCTTGTCTCTGCAGAGGCAAGGGGCAACGCCAGGTTATTCACAGCAGCCCACCCAGCAGGGAGTCATTAGCACGTACCAGGCGCTCGACAAAAAACTCCAGATTACCGTCAGCAGCAGAGGGCATAGGCCATTTATCGGCCTTCATCGCCGCATCCTTGAATGCCAGTGATGCCGGAGTAGAGGGAAAGACCTCAACCACCGGGCGTTGCTTCTTTACTGCCTTCCTTAAGTTCTGGTCATATGGGATAGCCCCCATAAAATCAAGGACTACCTCTTCAAGAAAACGATCCGTGACCTTCACCAGCTTGGCAAACAGCTCTCGGCCCTCCTGCGGGGTATGGGCCATATTGCACAGCACACGAAAACGGTGCAGGCCATGATCTCGATTGAGCACCTTAATCAGGGCATAGGCATCGGTGATCGAGGCAGGCTCATCACACACCACCACAATCACCTCCTGGCTCGCTTTGGCAAAGCTAACCACACTGTCTGCAATACCGGCGGCGGTATCGACTATCAGCACATCGAGATCGGTATTGAGTTCACTAAAGGCACGAATCAGACCGGCATGCTCCGCCGGCGCCAGTTCGGCCATGCTCTGGATCCCCGAAGCGGCGGGGATCACCTTAATACCACCGGGGGCCTCCTCGATGATCTCCTCCAGGCCACGCTCACCGCTCATCACATGTGAGAGGTTATATTTGGGCTGCAGGCCTAACATGACATCGACATTAGCCAAACCGAGATCGGCATCCATGATCATCACCTTACGCCCGATCCTACTAAGCGCGGTGGCCAGGTTGACCGAGACATTGGTCTTGCCAACTCCACCCTTACCACTGGTTACTGCAATTACTCTCACCGGTTTTGGATTGGCCATACGCCGTAAACCCTCAGCTTGATCCACGTTGATCTCTTCTCATTGTCATTCTATTTAGTTCAAAGCCAGCTTATCAACCGGCCGTAGCGCCGAACGCCGTCGCCAGCTGCTCCTGCGAGGGGCGCTCGGCAAAATCCTGCATCAGGCTCAGACTGCGATTGACCAGATTGTTGCTGCGCGCTGGATGCAGATCTTCAGGTACACGCTGGCCATCACTGATGTAGGCCACTGGCAGGCGGTGCTGCACCACCACCGAGAGCGCCTCGCCAAGTCCGGTAGTTTCATCCAGTTTAGTGAGGATAGCACCTTCAAGCTCCACCTTGTTAAAGGTCTTAATCACCTCATCCAGGCTACGACGCTGTGCCGAGGCAGAGAGGACTGCATAACTACGTACCGGCAAGCCGGTCTGATAGAGCATCGAGAGCTGTTCGGAGAGGCGCACGTCGCGCTGGCTCATACCAGCAGTATCAATCAGCACCAGTGATTTATCACGCAGGGCAAGCAGGATCTCGCGCAGCTCTTCGCCGTCCCTGGCCACATGAACCGGGGCTCCGAGGATCTTGCCAAAGGTATTCAACTGCTGCTGGGCACCGATGCGATAGCTATCGGTCGTGACCAGGGCGACACGGCCAGCACCATGGCGCAAAGTATAACGCGCCGCCAGTTTGGCCGCGGTGGTGGTCTTGCCCACCCCGGTAGGACCGATGAGGGCAACGATACCGCCGCGATTGATGATGTCATCATCAGTCACCGCGACCTGGCGGGCGAAGAGTGCCAGCGCCTGGCGCCAGGTACCGACCATGTCAGACTTATAATCGATATGTTCGGCGATCTGTTTGCTCAGTGTTGTACTCAGTCCGAGTTGGGTCAGGCGCTCCAACAGTTTCACGCGCTGTGGCTGGGAGCGCTTCATCTCACCCCAGGCAAGACCGTTAAGCTGACTCTCCAGCATGCCGCGCAGGCTCTGGATCTCATCGCGCATCGCCACCAGGCTGGGCTCCTGCGACCAGACGATCTCAGGTTTGACAATTTGCGGCTCAGGCTTTTTCTCTCGAGCATCAAAGGTACCAACCACCGTATCCTGTGCCAAAGGAGCAGAATTTACATGCAGATGGTCTGCGGTAGATGCAGCCCGGAATGACGACTGTGAATTGCCAACAGAGGTGCTCACAGGGGAACGGGTTGCTACTTCAGGGGCTGCAGGCTGCGGGCGCGTCTGCTCCTCTGCCATCCGGTGCACTAGCGACTCGTCGTAGTCAACAGCGGCAACGATCTCCACCCCACCATCAACACGACGATTAGAGAGGATCACCGCATCCGGCCCCTGCTCATCACGCACCATGCGGATCGCCTGGCGCATGTCGTTTGCAAAATAGCGTTTAATCTTCATACCTTCAGCCCTCTCTCAACGGCCTAGCCTGGTGGTCCCAGGCGGAAGATTATCCTGCCTGGTTACCTACGGTTGAAACTATCTTCAGCTGCGTGTCATCCGGTATCTCGTTATACGAGAGGACATGCAGCCCTGAAATCGTGTGTTTAACGAAGCGTGCCAGCAATTCGCGCAGCGGCGGTGAGGTCAACAACACCGCCGGGCGCCCTGCCAGCTCCAACGTCTGGGTACTTTCAGCCAGTCCCTTGTGCAAGCGCTCGGCCAACATCGGTTCGATGCCGCCGCCCCCTTCCGTGGAACCCTGTACAGCTTGAAGCAACAACTGTTCCAATTCCGGGGAAATGGTGATTACCTCTAGTTCTGGAGCTAAGCCATTGATTTTCTGAACAATCATTCGACCAAGTGCCATGCGTACCAGGGCAGTCAAATTCCCGGCATCCTGCATGTGGGGCGCATTCTCCGCCAAAGTTTCGGCGATGGTACGCATATCGCGGATCGGAATACCCTCGCTGAGGATATTCTGCAGCACCTTCACCACAGTACCCAGAGCAAGGGCCTTGGGTACCAGATCCTCCACCAGCTTGGGAGCACTCTTGGCCAACTGCTCCAGCAACTTCTGCACCTCTTCGTGGCCAAGCAACTCATGGGCATGGCTCTGCAGGATCTGACTAAGGTGGGTTGCCACCACGGTATTGGGATCAACCACGGTAAAACCGAGACTTTGCGCGTGCTCACGCTGGCCCGGATCAATCCACACCGCCTCCAGACCAAAGGCGGGATCTTTAGTGGGTGTTCCCTCAATCGTTCCGAAGACCTGGCCCGGGTTGATCGCCATCTCGCGGTCGGGGTTAATATCAGCCTCCCCCACGGTGACCCCCATCAGGGTAATGCGATAGGCACTGGGGCTCAGATCCAGATTGTCGCGAATATGTACCGGCGGGATCAGGAACCCCAGCTCCTGGGAGAGCTTACGCCGCACCCCCTTGATACGGTCCATCAGCTCGCCGCCCTGAGCCTTATCCACCAGCGGGATCAGGCGATAGCCCACCTCCAGGCCAATCGGATCCACCATCGGTACATCATCCCAGCTCAACTCCTTAAGCTCCTGGCTGGGCTGCTGAGCCTCACGCTGTTGCTGCTGTTCCGCCTTGACCTCTATCGCCTCACGCTGTTTTTGACGCATCCTCCAGTAGGCACCGCCGCCGGTGGCCGCCGCCAGCAGCAGGAAGGGAAAGTTGGGCATGCCGGGGATCATCCCCAACAGCCCCAGGACACCAGCGGTCACCCCTAACACCCTGGGGTTATCAAACAGCTGCCCCACCATCTGCTCGCCCATATTCTCCGAGGCTGAGACGCGGGTGACAATGATGCCTGCCGCTGTAGAGAGTACCAGCGAGGGAATTTGTGCCACCAGACCGTCGCCAATGGTCAGCAGGGTGTAGACTTCGGCCGCATCACCGGCAGACATGCCGTGCTGCGCAATACCAACAGCAAAGCCACCAATGACGTTAATGATCGTAATGATGATACCGGCGATCGCATCACCGCGAACGAACTTACTGGCACCATCCATCGAGCCGTAAAAGTCGGCCTCGGTAGCGACCTCGGCACGACGCAGGCGTGCCTGGTCCTGGTCAATAAGCCCGGCATTGAGATCTGCATCGATCGCCATCTGCTTACCCGGCATAGCATCAAGGGTGAACCGGGCACTCACCTCTGAGATACGCCCTGCACCCTTGGTCACCACGGCAAAGTTAATGATCACCAGAATAATAAAGACCACCAGACCGACCGCGTAGTTACCACCGACCACGAACTCACCGAAGGACTCGATCACCTGTCCCGCCGCACCGGTACCGGTATGTCCCTCCAGCAGTACCACACGAGTCGAGGCCACATTCAGCGCCAGACGCAACAGGGTGGCTACCAGCAGAATGGTGGGAAAGACCGCAAAGTCCATCGGTCGCAACGCATAGATAGCCACCAGCAGGATGATCAGGGAGAGGGTGATATTAAAGGTAAAAAAGATATCGAGCAGAAACGGTGGCAACGGCAAAATGATCATCGACAGCAGGATGATCACCATTAACGGGGCACCCAGCCCGCTACGTGCCATCTCGGTGAATATATTCATTGCCCGGTTACCTTGCGCCATCGTTACTTATCCTGACTGATTTCAGTCGTGTTGTAGATCATCGGGGATCGGCAAATCCGTCATCGGAGCCTGCCCCTCACGGTTATAGATCGGTCCCTGCTTGAGCTGATAGACATAGGCCAGCACCTGCGCCACCGCCCGGTAAAGCCCCTCAGGAATCGCCTCTCCTATCTCGGTACTAAAATAGAGTGCCCGGGCCAGCGGTGGTGCGGCCAGCAGTGGCACATCGTGCTCTGCCGCCAGAGCGCGAATCTTCGCAGCAACCAGCTCGGTTCCCTTGGCCACCACCACCGGAGCCCCCATCTGTTCACTATCGTATTTCAACGCTACCGCATAATGCGTGGGGTTGGTAACCACCACATCGGCCTGCGGTACCTCCTCCATCATGCGCCGTTGCGCCATCTCCATCTGCATCTGGCGCTGCCGTCCCTTCACCTCCGGGCTACCCTCGGTCTGCTTGTGCTCCTCCTTGACCTCCTGCATCGTCATCTTCAACTGGCGTGAGTGATCCCACAACTGAAATGGCACATCAATGGCCGCCACCACTATCAGCACCGCACTGAGGATCAGGAAGGACCAGGTGAGCAGATCAGCGGCATGTGCCATCCCCTGCAGCAACGGCTCGCTGCCGAGACCAAGGAAACGATCACCCATGGTATTGAGCAACACCAATGCCACTATCGCCACCAGCAGGAACTTCGCCAGCCCCTTAATCATCTCAAGAATACCGCGCCAGCCGAATACTCGACTTAGCCCCTTCACCGGATTCAGCTTTTCCGGTTTAAAGGCCAGCGATTTTGTCGAAAAACTCCAGCCACCCAACGAGATACTGGAGATGATCGCCACCAGCGCCATCAATAACATAAACGGTAATACGACCCACACCACATCGAGCAGGGTACTCATGAAGTGGAGCATCAGCGCCGTGTCATCAAAGATATCTTCACGGGCAATACTAAAGCGCTGGCGCATCATGTCGGTCAGCCCCATCACCATCTCATCGCCCATCACCAGAAAGGCCCCTGCGGCAGCAAGCAACCCCATCAGCGTATTGAGCTCACGCGAGCGGGCGATCTGCCCCTTCTCGCGTGCCTCACGCAAGCGTTTGGGCGTGGGCTGTTCTGTACGTTCCTGACCATCGCTGCTCTGTGCCATGCTCAGCGCTCCGCAGTAATGAGAAACTTCAGCAAATCAAAACCCTGCTCCAGCAATACGTTGAACTGTGGCAACACATTGGGCAGGGTATACAACACAACGATAAATCCCATCATCATCGTCACCGGAAAGCCGATGGAGAAGATATTAAGCTGTGGTGCTGCCCGGGCCATCACCCCAAAGGCGATATTCACCAGCAGCAACGAGGCGAGCGCCGGTAACGCCATCCATACGGCACCGGCAAACATCTTGCTGCCCCACATGGCAATCTCCCAGAAGGCGTCACGATCCAGCCCCTCAGGGCCAATCGGCAGGGTATGAAAACTCTCCACCAGCAGAGCGATTAATACCAGATGGCCATCCATCACCAGAAACAGCAAGGTGGTCATCATTAGATAGAGCTGAGAAAGTACCGGCACCTGCTGGCCATTGGCCGGATCGACCATCGAGGCAAACCCCAGGCCCATCTGCATCGCGATCAGCTGACCACCGGTAATGATCGCACTAAACACCAGCATCAGAACAAAACCCATCGCCACACCAATCAGCAGCTGTTGCAGGATAAGGGTGAGCATCGTAAGACTAAAAGGGTCGGCCATCGGCGAGGCGGGCAGCAACGGCATCACCACAAAGGTAACAGCGACGGAAAGCATCAAGCGGGCCCTTACCGGTACATATTGACCACCGGTGATCGGCGCGACCATGAACATGCTACCGATACGAAAGAAGGGCCAAAGGAAACTACCGATCCAGGCCGTAATTTCCACCGTGGTAAAGTTCATTAGCCTATCAACATCGGAATGTTTTTAAACAGGCGAGTCGTAAAATCGAGTATCAGCTGCAACATCCACGGCCCCGCCAGCAGTAGTACCCCCAGTGTCACCAGCAGCTTGGGAATGAAACTGAGGGTCTGCTCGTTGATCTGAGTTGCCGCCTGAAACATGGCCACCAGCAGACCAACCATCAGCGCAGGCAGCAATACCACCATAATCAGCACGGCCAGCACCTCAAGGGTCTGCTGAAACACGGTAAGTACGGTTTCCGGCGTCACGCTGAACGGCTCCCTCAGGGTGCCACGTAGAAGCTGGAGGCCAGGGTGCTCATCACCAGCCCCCAGCCGTCTACCAGCACGAATAACATAATCTTAAAGGGCAGTGAGACGATCATCGGCGAAAGCATCATCATACCCATCGACATCAGGACACTGGCGACCACCAGGTCGATAATCAGGAAGGGAATAAACAGCAGAAAACCAATTTGAAAGGCGGTCTTCAACTCGCTGGTAACAAAGGCGGGAATTAGCACCGTCAGCGGCACATCATCCGGTGTCTCGAAACCTTCACTACCGGATAGATTGCCGAACAGCTCCAGATCCGGCTGACGTACCTGCCCCATCATGAACTGACGCAACGGCTGCGCGGAACTCTGCAGTGCCTGTTGCATAGTGATCTTGTCTTCAAAGTAGGGTTGCAGGCCCTCGCTATTAATCTTCTCAATCACCGGAGCCATCACGAAGAAGGTAAGAAAGAGAGCCAGCCCCACCATCACCTGACCGGAGGGCGCCTGCATCAGGCCAATCGCCTGGCGCAAAATAGCCAGCACGATAATGATGCGGGTAAAAGCGGTCATCATCATCACCGCCGCCGGCAGGAAAGTCAGCACCGTCATCAGCATCAACAGCTGAATGCTGAGGCTGTAGGTTTCACCACCCTCCGGGTTAGTGGTAACGGTTACCGCATCAAGTCCGCCAGCGGCAAACAACGGCAACGGCAGCAGCAGTGACAGCAGGAAAACAAGTCGCCTCACGACTGCTCCTCCTTCTTTGCATGCATTGCACTCATCAGTCGCTCGGCGAACCGCTCTCCCCCCTTACCCTCATCAGTATTAAGCAGCACCGGTTTGTCGAACACATGCAGCGTACGCACCTCACCGGGGGCTACCCCCAGCAGCAGCTGCACCTCACCGGCCTGAACCAACACGATGCGCTCACGCTGTCCCACCGAGATCCCGGCGAGCAGTCGCAGAGCCCCCGTACGGCTGAAGGTGGCACCTGAGAAACGGCGAATCAGCCAGGCGGTAATGACGATCAACACCACCACAAACAACAGTGCCACAAAGACCTGCAACACATAACCCAGGCCGACCGCCGGCACTACCTGCGGCACGGGCGCAACACTCCCCTCCTCAGCAGCCATTAACTGCCCCGAGAAGAGAACAAATAGCGACGACAGAAAGGCACGCATCACTTGAGCTTCTTCACCCGCTCGGACGGACTGATCACATCGGTAAGACGGATACCGTATTTCTCATTCACTACCACCACCTCGCCGTGGGCGATCAGGGTACCGTTAACCAGTACATCCAGCGGCTCTCCGGCCAGGCGGTCCAGTTCCACCACTGAGCCCTGATTGAGCTGTAACAGGTTGCGGATATTAATCTTGGTGCGTCCAATTTCCATCGCGATGGTCACCGGGATATCGAGGATCACATCAAGGTTCACGTCACCATCGGCCACCGGGGCACCCTCATCCTGCAGGGTATCCATCGGTACCGGCTGTGCCGCAGTAGCGTCCTCGGCCGGCTGTCCAGCATCACCTGATTCAGCCATAGCTGCGGCCCATTCATCGGCCATGGCATCCTGATTTACATCTGTTTCATCGTTCATAGCTGCACTCCACTTCGTCGGCTGCCATCTGTTATCAATTAGGGCTCATACAGGCATCATCCCCTGCGAGCATCGTGCCTTGCAGGCTAAGTCCCCGGCGGACGTTCAACCGGCTCAATGATTTTAATCGCCATCTGCTCATGGGAGACCCCCAGCTGACCACGAAACACCGGAATATCTTCAGCCCGAATCGTCACCTTTTCAGGCATATCAATGGGGATAATATCGCCAGGTTTCATCTTCATTACATCACGCAGGCTGAGGGTAGTCTCGGTAAGCGTACTGGAGAGCTCCACCTCAGCATTTCGTACCTCATCACGCAGTGCGGTAATCCAGCGATCGTCAATATCCGTACGATCACTCTGTACCCCGGCATCCAGCACCTCACGGATCGGCTCCAGCATCGAATAGGGCAAGGTGATGTGAATATCGCCGCCTCCCCCCTCCAGTTCGACGTGTATCTTGGAAACCACCACCACCTCGGTAGGGCTGACAATATTGGCAAATTGCGGATTGACCTCGCGACTCAGGTACTCAAAATCCACATCCATCACCGGGGCCCATGCCTTGGTCAGATCGTGAAAGGCCAGCTCCATCAGCTTGTGAATAATGCGGGTCTCGGTAGGGGTAAACTCACGCCCCTCAATCTTGGCATGGTAACGACCACCGCCACCGAAGAAATTATCCACCAGGATGTAGACCAGCTTCGGCTCGAACACCAGCAGGCCGGTGCCCCGAAGCGGTTTAACGCGGATCAGGTTCAGGCTGGTGGGAACGAACAGGGTGTGGATGTACTCGGAAAACTTGATCATGTCGACACCGCCGACCGAGATCTCGGCGGAGCGGCGCAACATATTGAACAGGCTGATGCGGAAGTGGCGAGAGAAACGCTCGTTCACCATCTCCAGGGTCGGCATGCGACCGCGAACAATGCGGTCTTCACTGGCGAAGTCGTAGTTACGTGCCTCGCCCGCCTCAAGGCCCTCGTCGGCCTCGGTCTCGACATCGCCACCGCCTACCCCGTGCAGCAGGGCATCGATTTCGTCTTGTGAAAGTAGATCCGCACCGGACATGGCTTTAACTCACTGCATCACAAAGTTGGTAAAATAGACCGCCTGAGGCCCATCCAGGTCGGCATTCTCCTTAACAATCTTCTGCACTGCGGTCAGGATCTCGGCGCGCAGTGCCTCCTTGCCCTCAAGGCTTCGTAACGGTGCCGAATCCTGGCCTGCAAGCAATACCAGTAGATCGTTCTTCACGACCGGCATGTGCTCTTTAACCACCTCCAGTACCGCCAGATCATGCGCCATCAGCTGCATCTCCACCTGCAGGAACTTCGCCCCCCCGCCCTGAGAGAAGGTAACCACCATCTTGTCCACCGCCAGGTAGTGCGTCTCCGGGACTGCCGGCTCCTCGGCCACCGCCTCCTCTGCAGCCTTCTCCTCTCCCCCACC
>JBFFJV010000011.1:0-18993 GCA_041555695.1 Thiohalomonadaceae bacterium
ACGAACACACAATTTTTAACCATGAGGAACATGGAATGAACTTTAACGAAACAGCCGTTGCCCGCCCAGTCGAGGTGGTTTTTGCAACCAACAAGCTGATCCGTAACACTTATACCCTGCTCTCCATGACACTGATCTTCAGTGCTGTGATGGCGCTGGTATCCATGGCCGTTAACGTTGGCCCCATGGCCTCCTTAATATCCAGCGTTGGCGCCATTGCCCTGCTGTGGCTGGTACTGCCCCGCACCGCTAACTCCGGTGCCGGTATCGGTGTCGTCTTCGCCATCACCGGCCTGCTTGGCTTTGGCCTCGGTCCGATGCTCAACAGCTACATGGCCCTGAGCAACGGCCCACAGCTGATCGCCACGGCTGCCGGCGGTACCGGCGTGATCTTCCTCGCCCTCTCCGGCTACGCCCTCACCACCCGTAAAGACTTCAGCTTCATGGGCGGCTTCCTGATGACCGGTATGATCGTCATTCTCGTCGCCATGCTTGCCAACCTCTTCATGCAGATCCCGGCACTCTCTCTGGCCATGTCCGGGGCCATCGTGATGCTGATGAGCGGCTTCATTCTCTATGACACCAGTCGTATGGTGAATGACCCGCACGCCAACTACCTGATGATGACCGTCTCGCTGTTCCTGAACATTCTCAACCTGTTCACCAGCCTGCTGCATCTGCTGGGTGCCCTCTCCGGTGATGACTGATCTAACCTGAGCGCAATCACTGCAAGACAAAAGCCCCGCCATTGCGGGGCTTTTTATGTCATGGATAAACGATATGCCGCGGGTACAGGGATGCAGGGGCAATTACCGATGAGCGGTACATATCACTTCAAGAGGAATAATTGATGGGCGAAGATATGTGGTTAAAACTCGGCTCGGCTCTACTGCTGGGGGCAATGCTGGTGATGATCTGGCCGCGCGCCCGCATCATGATGCAGGAGGGGCGCAAAGGAAGTGCTGCTGAGTGGAAATCGGCCCTGATCCCGCTGCTGCTGGTGATAGGCTTCGTCATACTGCTGATTCTGTCGGTGTAACTACTCTTTGCGGAAGTTGGGGTGGTCGCAGTCGCGACTGCGAATCTGATACTTAACCACTGCACATTCGTGCTCTTCGTAACTGGCCGAGAAGTGATGGCTGCCATCGCCACGCGAAACGAAATAGAGGCTATCTCCCCCGTCGGGATGTAACGCAGCGTGCAGTGCCTCACCACTTGGCATAGCGATGGGCGTAGGCGGCAGGCCCTTACGGGTATAAGTGTTGTAAGGGGTATCTTTTTTAAGGTCGCGGGCACGGATATTACCGTCGTAACCCGCCCCTATGCCATAAATTACCGTCGGGTCCGTCTGTAAGCGCATCCCCTTCTTCAGGCGACGAACAAAGACCCCGGCGATCTCGGGGCGCTCACGTGTTACACCGGTCTCTTTTTCAACAATAGAAGCCAGGATCAAGGCCTCATAGGGGGACTTCAGCGGTAGCCCTTCGGCACGTTTCGGCCACTCCTGTTCCAGACGCTGCGCCATCGCACGGTAGGCACGCTTGAGAAAGGCAATATCAGAAAGGCCTCGTGGAAAGCGGTAGGTATCCGGGAAGAACCGCCCTTCAGGGTGCTCCCCTTGCTGCCCCAGCTGCTGCATGATCTCATCATCCGGCAAGCCCTTAAGCTGGTGTTGCAGATAAGGGTTGGCATCAATCTCCGCCATCATTTGTCGAAAGCTCCACCCTTCCAGCAGGGTAATTGAGTACTGGCGAACCTTGCCTGCAACCATATTTTCCAGCAATTGCGAAGGGGTCATTCCCGAGTCAATCTGGTACTCCCCAGCCTGGATTCGGCCCGCATTACCACCCAGTCGCGCCATCCAGACAAAATAATGACCATCTTGCACCATCCCCCGCCCTTGCAGCGTACGCGCAACGGTTCTCACCGAGCTGCCCGGTGTGACCAGCAGCGTCTCTGACTCCGCCCCACTTACTGCCATAGGGCTGTCGATAAACTGCTGGTAGGACATCAACAGCCAGCCAGCACCAAGACTGCCGAGCAGTACCAGCAGCCCGAATAGTTTAAACAGCCGCTCCTTCATCACAGCTCCTCAAGCTTTGCCTGTAACACCGACTGTAGTCCCTGCGTGAGCTGACCTGGTGAAAACTCACGCCCGGCAAAGCGAACTACAGGACAGAGTCCGATAAGGGTGTTGGTAATAAAGATTTCGTCCATTTGCGCCAGCTCCTCCGGATGAATCTCGGCCGTTAGAAACTTAATACCCAAATCCCTTGCCACAGCCATCACCTGGGAGCGCATCACACCGGTTACACCGCAACGACTCAGATCCGGGGTATAAAGCCCCCCATCAGCAACCCAGAACAGGTTGCTCATGGTTCCCTCCTTCACCCGGCCATCCAGATCGCACATCAGACCTTCGTATATCGCAGGATCGTCCCACTCAGCACGGGCCAGCACCTGCTCCAGGCGGTTAAGGTGTTTAATACCGGCCAATGCCGGATTACAGGCGAGCGGTGTGCTACAGACCCTCAGCTGGATGCCCTGTGAGAGGGCCGAATAATCCGGCCAGGGGTAACGAAACCAGATACGTTGCGGCGAGGGCTCCTGCGGCGGACGATAGCCACGCCCGCCACTACCGCGGGTGTAGACCAGCTTGAGCACCTCACGCGCCTCGGAGCCGCAGAGAGAGAGCGCCTCTGCATGGAGCTGCTGCGTATCAGGCTCGGGCAAGCCTAATACCTCACAACCACGCTGCAGACGCTCCATATGTGCAGACCAGAGACGCGGTTTGCCATTGATCACGGCAATGGTTTCAAACAGGCCGTCACCATAGTGCAGGCCACGATCCGTGGCAGGCAGTCGTTCCGTTATTTCACCATTAATCATGATCACAATAAGACCCTGTCCAGATGGCGATGATAACGGTGAGAATAAGGAACTGCACGGCAGTGCATAGAGTAAAAGTTTCCCGGGCGAGAACCACCCGGGAACGCCCCGAATCAGACCTTGGCGAGGATTAGGGTACCGTTGGTACCACCGAAGCCAAAGGAGTTGGAGAGCGCGTAGTTGATCTCCATCTCACGTGCCGTGTTGGGCACGTAGTCAAGATCGCACTCCGGATCCGGAGTAATGATATTAATGGTAGGCGGAGCCACCTGCTGATGAACCGCCAGTGCAGTGAAGATAGCCTCGATGCCACCGGCCGCCCCCAACAGGTGCCCGGTCATCGACTTGGTCGAGCTCATCGCAACCTTATAGGCATAGTCACCAAAGGCGCCCTTGGCGGCATCCGTCTCTGCCTTGTCACCAGCCGGGGTAGAAGTACCGTGAGCGTTGATGTAGTTAACCTGTTCAGGATTAATGCCAGCGTTACGCATTGCATTGTTCATGCAACGCATAGCGCCCTCACCACCCTTGGCAGGCAGGGTCATATGGTAGGCATCACCGCTCATACCATAACCCACCACCTCGGCGTAGATCCTGGCACCACGCGCCTTGGCGTGCTCATACTCCTCAAGAACCACGACGCCGGCTCCATCACTGAGTACAAAGCCGTCACGGTCCTTATCCCAGGGACGGCTGGCAGTCTGCGGATCATCATTACGGGTAGAAAGGGCACGGGCCGAGGCAAAACCACCAAGGCCACAGGGAGAGGTCGCCATCTCGGCACCACCGGCAACCATCACATCGGCATCACCGTATTCAATGAGACGCGCGGCATCACCAATACTGTGGGTACCGGTGGCACAGGCCGTTACCAGCGCGATATTCGGCCCTTTCAGACCGTACATAATGGAGACGTGACCAGAGATCATGTTAATGATGTTACTGGGTACGAAGAAAGGCGAAATCTTGCGCGGGCCACCTTTGGTGTAGGCATCACGCCCCTTTTCGATACCAGGCAGACCACCGATACCAGAGCCGACGGCCACACCGATACGCTCGGCGTTCTCCTCGGTTACCTCCAGGCCTGAATCCTTCATCGCCTCCATTGAGGCGGCGATACCGTAGTGGATAAAAGGGTCCATCTTCTTGGCTTCCTTTGCCGAGAGATAATTGCTGACATCGAAATCCTTAACCGAACCACCAAAGGTAGTGGAAAAACCGGTCGTATCGAAGTGAGTGATCGGAGCAATACCGCTCTTGCCCGCCAGGATATTATCCCACGACTCTTTAACACTCAGACCCACGGGCGAAACCATGCCCATTCCAGTAATGACTACACGACGCTTAGACAAGGGACTACCCTCTCAAAATACTTTCTATCAGACAAACAAAAGGCCGCGCCCACGTTGTGAGTGCGGCCCGGGGATGATGTCAGCGATCAACCCTGGTGAGCAGTGACGTAATCAATTGCCTGCTGCACGGTGGTGATGTTTTCCGCTTCCTCATCAGGAATCTCGGTCTCGAACTCCTCTTCCAGAGCCATTACCAGCTCAACGGTGTCGAGTGAATCGGCGCCCAGGTCATCAACAAAAGAAGCAGGATTGGTTACCTCATCTTCCTTAACACCCAGCTGCTCAACAACAATCTTCTTGACGCGCTCTTCAATACTGCTCATGACGGAAATATCCTCCCAGAGATATATAAATAATTCGTTTTACTGCGCGGTATTGTAGAGAAAAGCGCACCCAGATGCCAGATATTGACCCCATTCTGGACACATCCTTCTCTTGACCGTTTATCCTATTGATTTATATGGAGTTTATTACCCCATATACATGCCACCATTGACGTTTATCGTCTCACCGGTGATATAAGCAGCCTCCGGTGAGGCCAAAAATGCGACCGCGGCGGCGATCTCCTCGGGCTGACCAAGACGGTTCAGCGGGATCTGATTAAGCAACGTCTGCTTGTGCTCATCGGCCAGAGCTTTAGTCATATCGGTATCGATAAAGCCGGGAGCCACGGCATTGACAGTAATGCCACGAGCACCGATTTCACGTGCCAGTGATTTACTAAAACCAATCATCCCCGCCTTGGCGGCGGAGTAGTTGGTCTGTCCGGCATTCCCCATCAGCGCCACCACTGAGGCGATACTGATAATGCGCCCCTTACGCGCCTTGGTCATCGGCCACAGACACGCCTTTGACATGCGGTAGACTGACTTCAGATTAGTCTCCATGATCGCATCCCAATCATCATCCTTCATACGCATCAGCAGATTGTCGCGGGTGATACCGGCGTTGTTGACCAGAATGGAGGGAGCAGCAAACTCCTCGCCAATCGCCTTCAACACCGCATCAATATTCTCCTGACTGGTGACATCAAGCGCCACGCCCTTACCGTTAATACCGTTCTCCTTCAGGTAGGCGGTGATCGCCTCGGCACCCGACTCAGAGGTAGCGGAACCGATGACGGTGGCACCCTTGGCACCGAGGGCCAGAGCTGTGGCCTTGCCGATTCCACGGCTGGCACCGGTTACCAGTGCCACTTCATTTGCTAAAGACATCAATCTCTCCTTCAGGCCGACAGTTCGGTCAGCGCCTTTTCCAGACTGGCAGAGTCAAACACCGCCATTGCATTCATCGACTTTTCGATACGTTTGTTAAGACCGACCAGCACCTTACCAGGACCACACTCGACCAGCGTATCGACGCCATCCTGTGCCATCTTCTGCACCGACTCTACCCAACGTACCGGACTGTAAAGCTGGCGCACCAGTGCATCGCGGATCGCATCGCCATCGCTTACCGCCGCGACATCGGCATTATTAATCACGGGAATAGTGGGGGCGGAAATGGTGATTGCAGCCAGCTGTTCCGCCAGTTTCTCTGCGGCCGGTTTCATCAGCGCACAGTGAGAAGGAACGCTCACTGGCAGCGGCAGTGCACGCTTGGCACCCGCCTCTTTTGCTACATCAACCACGCGCTCTACCGCGGCGGCAGTACCGGCAACAACAACCTGGCCCGGTGCATTGAAGTTGACCGCCGAGAGCACATCCCCCTGGGCCGCAGTCTCACAAACACCGATCACGGTGGCATCATCAAGACCGAGGATCGCCGCCATACCACCCTGCCCTACAGGTACCGCTTCCTGCATCAGGCGACCACGCTCGGCCACCAGTTTAACCGCATCGGCAAAATTGAGTGCACCGGCCGCAACCAGCGCCGAGTATTCTCCCAGACTGTGACCAGCAACCACGGCAGGATTAGCCTGCCCCTGATCCTGCATGATGCGCCATACAGCGATACCGGATGTGAGCATGGCGGGCTGGGTGATGTGGGTCTTGTTCAACTCCTCGGCAGGGCCATCCTGTACCAGCTGCCACAGGTCGTAACCCAGCGCCGCGGAGGCCTCGGCGAAGGTCTCGCCTACCAGAGGAAAGGCGCTGGCCAGTTCAGCCAGCATACCTACGGATTGGGAGCCCTGTCCCGGAAAAACAAAAGCAACTGACATGTTCTGTCCCCTTTATTATTTCTTTAATCTCATCACAGAGGCGCAGAGATTCGCCATCTGTAAGCGCCTTCAGTTAAAACTTCACAGGCTGGATAAGCAACAAGCTCTGAAAGAGCCGTTTTGTACTCTATTCTAATTTGCGACCTTTGCTCTGTTGCGCGAATAACAATCTAAAATTTAACCAGTGCCGAGCCCCAGGTGAAACCGCCACCGAAGGCCTCCAGCAACAGGGTGTCTCCGCGCTTAATACGCCCATCGCGTACTGCCGCATCCAGCGCCAGAGGTACCGAGGCACCGGAGGTATTGCCGTGTTCACCCACAGTCATTACCACATGATCCATGTTCATTTTCAGTTTCTTCGCGGTCGCGGCAATGATACGGGTATTGGCCTGGTGCGGTACCAGCCAGTCGACATCGCTCTTCTCGAGGTTATTCGCCTCCAGCGTCTCATCGACGATACGCCCCAGAGTATTCACCGCCATCTTGAACACCTCGTTACCCTTCATCTCGACAAAGGGGTGGTGCTCACGTACCGCAGCGGAGTTATTGGAGACCCCGGCCTGCACTTCCAGCAGGTCTTTATATTGCCCATCCGCGTGCAGGTGGGTAGAGAGAATGCCCGGCTCTTCAGAGGCCTGCAGCACGACCGCACCTGCACCATCACCAAACAGCACACAGGTGGTGCGATCAGACCAGTCGACGATACGCGACATGGTTTCAGCACCGATCACCAGTGCCGTTTTGTGGGTACCGCTTTTGATAAATTTATCGGCCACGCCGAGGGCGTAAACAAATCCAGTGCAGACCGCCTGCACATCAAAGGCGGTAGAGCCGTGGTTACCCAGGCGCCCCTGCAGCAGGCAGGCGGTGCTAGGAAAGACCTGGTCCGGGGTGGTAGTACCAACAATAATCAGGTCGAGATCTTCAGCAGTGACTCCGGCGGCCTCCATCGCATGCTGGGCCGCACGCTCAGCCAGATCCACCGTGTTTTCACCCTCAGCGGCAATGTGGCGCTGTTTGATACCGGTACGGGTGACGATCCACTCATCAGTGGTATCGACAATTTTCTCCATATCGGCATTTGTCAGAACCCTCTCCGGCAGGTAACTGCCGGTACCGCTGATGCGTGAATAGAT
Source organism: Thiohalomonadaceae bacterium (assembly GCA_041555695.1). Lineage (GTDB taxonomy): Bacteria > Pseudomonadota > Gammaproteobacteria > Thiohalomonadales > Thiohalomonadaceae > JAPHSX01. The sequence goes on from JBFFJV010000011.1 coordinate 7,539, forward strand.
CAAACCGCTTGCCTCGCTTCTAATAGTGTTCCCAGCTCATCGCTAATCATCTCAGGGACGTTCTTCTCCACCTCGAGCACTGCTACATTAATCGCATTACTGAAGGAGAAGTCGTCGGCACTGCCATGACTTTTTATCACAATACCACGCAGCCCGACCAGCGTCGCACCGTTATAGACACGTGGATCGATGCGGCTTTTGAAGGCGTTGAGCACCGGCATTGCGACCAGGGCGGCCAGTTTGGTGAAGATATTACGCTTGAACTCCTGCTTGATGTAGTGACTGACCATCTTCGCCAGTCCCTCACCGGTCTTCAGTGAAACGTTGCCGACAAAACCGTCAGCCACCACCACATCCACGGTGCCCTTGTAGATGTCGTCGCCCTCGACAAAACCCACATAATTAAGGCTGCTACCCGTCAACAGGCCAGCCGCCTGTTTCACCTGCTCGTTCCCCTTCATCTCCTCCTCGCCGATATTCAACAGGCCCACGGTGGGACGCTCGATATTGTCGACGGCACTGGCGAGTACCGAACCCATCAGTGCAAACTGGTAGAGCACCTCGGCAGGGGAGTCGACATTGGCCCCCAGATCCAGCATATGGGTGTGGCCACCGATGGTCGGCAGGGTGGAGATAATGGCGGGGCGGTCGATGCCATCCAGCGTCTTCAGCACGAAACGGGCGGTCGCCATCAGCGCACCGGTATTGCCCGCGCTAACCGCGGCGTGTGCCTGGCCCTCCTTGACCAGATTAATGGCGACGCGCATCGAGGAGTCCTTCTTGCCGCGCAGTGCCTGTGAGGGTTTTTCGTCCATCCCCACCACCTGCGAGGCGTGATGCAGAGTCAGACGCTCGCCCACTGCAGTACCGTTATTCGCCAGCTCATCGGCCAGCACCTGCTCATCACCCACCAGGATCAGCTTCAGTCCCCTGTGCTTTTTCAGCGCACTCAACGCCGCAGGCACAGTCACTACAGGACCATGATCTCCGCCCATGGCGTCGATGGCGATTACGGTTTGTATCATTTACTTTCCTTAAACGTAATACCGGCCCGAGATCCAGGGGATCGCGAGCCGGCATTAAGAGCTTTTCAGGCTTGCGGCAAAGGCTTATTCGCCCTTGGCGTTTACCACCTTACGGCCACGATAGTAACCATCGGCGCTCACATGGTGGCGCAGGTGAGCCTCACCGGTGGTGGGCTCGACTGAGACCGCGGCTGCAGTCAGCGAATCGTGTGAACGACGCATGCCGCGACGTGAAGGGGACTTTTTGTTCTGCTGTACAGCCATTGCTAAAACCTCGTCAGGTGTTACCGTTACTTTTTAACGCGGCCAGGGCGGCAAAGGGATTAGCCTTATCGCTCTCACCACTATCATCGTCTTTACGCTGCGTTGCGTCCGCGGCCTGTGCGTTCACATCGATACACTCATCGTGCATTGCCACCAGGGGCAAAGCGAGCAATAGCTCATCTTCGATAATGTCGCGCAGGAAGAGTGCATCACTCTCCACCAACAACGGCTCATAGTGGGAAGGCAACAGCTCCGCCGCATCGTTACTGCGAACCAGCCCGAGGGCGATCTCCGCATCGATGGGGGCCTGCATTGCCTGCAGACAGCGCTGGCACTCCAGTGTCAGCTCACTCTGCAACCGCCCCTTCATGTAACGAATGCCTTCGGCATCGATACCAAACTCCAGGGAGACAGCCACCTTACCACTGCTATCAAGCAGCGAATCGCGCAAACGGTCCATCTCCGCAACAGAGTACTCCCCTTCCAACAGGCGGCCAGCTTCAGCCATCCTCAAAGGGTCGATATGAACCGGTAAGCGCTCATCAAACATAAGCGCGGCATAATACGCCCACCGATGGCGGCTGTCAAAACAAAAAAGTCAATAAAATCGGGCTGTTCCGGCCGTTTATCCCCCCTTCTCCACTGACCCGTCAGAAACCCCCAACTTGACAGAGGAAGCCCCCTCTCGTAGTAGTTGATAGAGTAGCTGAACAGAGCCCACGTCAGAGAGGATGAAGATGGCTGCCATCAATAGAGTACTGATCGCCAATCGTGGAGAGATCGCCGTACGGCTGATCCGTGCCTGCCGCGAGATGGGGGTGTTCAGCGTTGCCGTCTATAGCGAAGCAGATCGTAGCGCACTGCATGTAAAGATGGCTGATGAGTCTCACTGCCTCGGTCCTGAACCGCTACAGGGGTATCTTGATGCCGAAGGGCTGGTACGCCTGGCACAACAGGTTAGATGCGATGCGCTGCACCCCGGCTACGGCTTTCTTTCAGAGAGCCCGCTACTGGCAGAACAGTGCGAACTGCACAACATTCGCTATATCGGCCCCTCCTCCGCGGTGATTCGCCACCTGGGAGACAAGTTGGCGGCACGGCGCAGTGCATTAGAGGCAGGGCTTCCTGTGACCCCCGGTTCCGATGCCAACCTCACCGACATTGAGCAGGCGGTAAACATCGCCGCGAAAATTGGCTACCCGGTAATGCTCAAGGCAACGGGCGGTGGCGGCGGTCGCGGTATTCGCCGCTGTGACAATCAAGCGCAGTTACGTAAAAACTTCGAGCGTGTCGCCACCGAGGCCGACAGGGCCTTCGGTCACAGCGGTATCTTTCTGGAGAAGTACGTCGAGAGGGCGCGCCACATCGAGGTACAGATCCTCGCTGACCAGCACGGCAACACGGTTCACCTGCTGGAGCGCGACTGCTCGATACAGCGTCGCCACCAGAAGCTGGTTGAGATCGCCCCCTCACCACAGATCAATGCGCTACAGCGCGAGCAGTTGGGGGCGTGGGCAGTGAAGGTAGCCCGGGCAGTGGGCTATACCAATGCAGGAACGGTGGAGTTCCTGCTCGATGCCGATGACAACATCAGCTTCATGGAGGTCAATACCCGCCTGCAGGTAGAGCACCCCATCACCGAGACGGTCACCGGTATCGACATCGTACAGCAGCAGTTACGTATCGCCGCGGGCGAGCCGCTGGCGCTCAAACAGGCCGATATCTCCGCCCGCGGTTTTGCCATGGAGTTGCGTATTAATGCCGAGGATCCCAAACTCGACTTCACCCCGCAATTCGGCCCCCGTCTCGGTCATGTACATCACTACACCCCGCCCGGCGGCCCCGGGATACGCATCGACAGTGCCCTCTACAGTGGCTACGAAATCCCTCCCCACTACGACTCACTCTGCGCCAAGCTCATCGTCCATGCTGCCGACTGGCCCGGACTGCTCAGCCGCGCACACCGCGCACTGGCCGAACTGCGTATCAGCGGCGTAAAGACCACCATACCTTACTATATGGCCATGCTGGATGAAGCGGAGTTTGCGCACGGACAGTTCGATACCAGCTATGTCGAGAGACACCCCGAGCTGATCGAATATGAAGAAGCCAAAGAGAATAACCACAAGGTCGCCGCCATCGCCGCGGCCCTCACCGCCGCCGGTCTGGTTTAAGGAGTTTATCGAGTATGAGTGTTTCCCCCCCCCAGCGTGTACAGATCACTGACACCATATTGCGTGATGCCCACCAGTCGCTACTGGCCACTCGCATGCGAACAGAAGATATGCTGCCGATCTGCTCACGTCTTGATGAGATCGACTTCTGGTCGCTGGAGGTGTGGGGGGGTGCCACCTTCGACGCCTGCCTGCGTTTTCTCGGCGAAGACCCGTGGGAGCGACTGCGACAACTACGCCGTGCCCTGCCCAACACCCGCCTGCAGATGTTGTTGCGCGGCCAGAATCTGGTCGGTTATCGCCACTACGCCGATGATGTGGTCAAGCGTTTCGTCCACAAGGCCGCGGAGAACGGTATTGATGTATTCCGCATCTTCGATGCCCTGAACGACAACCGTAACCTGCGTGTCGCCATTGAGACGGTAAAAGAGGCCGGGCGCCACGCCCAGGGGACGATCTGCTACACCACCAGCCCGGTACACGATATCCCGCGTTTCGTCGCCCAGGCACAGGAACTGGAGGCGATGGGCTGCGACAGTCTCTGTATTAAAGATATGGCCGGGCTACTCACACCACAGGCTACCGCCGATCTGGTTGTGGCGTTGAAACAGGCGATCGCCATCCCGCTACACCTGCATAGCCACGCCACCTCAGGACTCGCCTCGATGTGCCAGCTCAAGGCGATAGAGAACGGCTGTCTGCACATCGACACCGCGATCTCCGCGCTGGCCGGTGGCACCAGCCATCCGCCAACCGAAAGCATGGTGGCGGCATTGCGTGATACCCCGTTCGATAGCGCTCTTGATTTAGAGGCGCTGCAGGAGATCGGCTTCTACTTTCGTGAAGTTCGCCGCAAATACCGACGCTTCGAGAGTGACTACACCGGTGTCGACACGCGGGTGCAGGTCAATCAGGTACCGGGAGGCATGATCTCCAATCTCGCCAACCAGCTACGGGAACAGCGAGCCCTCATCCGCATGAACGAGGTACTGGCCGAGATCCCGAAGGTACGAGCCGATCTCGGTTACCCGCCGCTGGTTACCCCCAGTTCACAGATCGTAGGCACCCAGGCGGTACTCAACGTACTGGGCAACTCACGTTACGAAAGCACTACCCGCGAGGTCAAGGCCTACCTCGGTGGTCACTACGGCAGGGCACCCGGTGAGATCAACAGCGCTTTGCGCAAACAGGTACTGGGTGATGAGACAGTAATAGAAAGCCGCCCGGCCGATCAGCTTCCCGCCGAAATGGCACAGGCCGCGGAACATGCGCGGGGAGTGGCAAAGAGTGAAGAGGATCAGCTGATCGTCGCCCTGTTCAACGACGTTGGCCTCGACTTTCTCAAGCGACGTGAGGCAGGAACACTACAACCGGAAGCGCTGGATGACACCGCGGAGAAGGACACCATTACACAAAGTATCGGCCAGGAATTTACCGTAGAACTGCAAGATCACTTGCAAGGTGAGCGTTACCGCATCAAAATCACCGGCGGCGAAATTCAGGCCGATACACGACATATCCAGCTGGAGGTCGACGGTGAAGCCGAAGAGGTGATCATTAGCGATGGCCACCGCACTGCCGCTAGCATGCATGGCAACCGTCCGGCCCCACAGGGGCCGGGGGACATTGTCACCACCATGCCCGGCCTTATTGTCGAGGTGATGGTAGAAGAAGGCCGGCAGGTGGAAAAGGGAAGCCCGCTATTTGTCATCGAAGCGATGAAGATGCAGAGCGAGATCGTCTCATCGGTAACAGGCATCGTTGAGAAAATTCACATCAGCAAGGACGACCACGTAGAACCTGGCGAGACTTTGATCGCCATCAAACAACAATAAACTTAGGAACAATTTTAGATGCAACAACTGGTACTCGGCTCCACCTCCCCCTTCCGTCGTCAACTGCTGGAAAAGCTCGGTCTTCCCTTCGACACCGCCTCTCCCGAAACCGACGAAACCCCGCTTGGAGGGGAGACACCGGAACAGCTGGTGGCCCGTCTGGCCGAGGCCAAGGCCCGTGCCGTAAAAAGCCAGCACCCCAAGGCACTTATCATCGGCTCTGATCAGGTGGCCGTAAACGAAGGTGAAATCCTCGGCAAACCTCACACCCATGACAAGGCTATGGAACAGCTACGCAACGCCTCCGGTAAACATGTACGCTTCCTCACCGGGCTCTGCCTGTATAATGCCGCTACCGATCGCGCCCAGGTCGAAGTCGTCCCCTTCGATGTGGTATTTCGTGATCTCAGTGATGAGATGATCGACAACTATCTGAAGGCCGAACAGCCCTACAACTGCGCAGGCAGTTTTAAATCCGAGGCAATGGGTATTGCGCTATTTGAAAAGCTGGAGGGGGAAGACCCCAACACCCTCATCGGCCTGCCGCTGATTCGACTGGTGAGGATGCTGGAAGCTGAAGGGGTTAGGGTTATCTAACGCTTAAAGTAGACGACGACAAAAAGGAGGCTAACGCCCCCTTTTTTATTGCCTAATGGAGTGGGTTCAGACCAATGCCCATACGCTCACCCAGCACATTCGCCATAGAGGTGCCCAAACGATCGGCAAAACGTTTAAGGAAATCGGGTTTAGGCGTGTAATTCACGACATCCTCAACCTTAATTACTTCACGGGCCACGTAATCAACATCGCCAATGGCGTCAGAAAGTCCAAGTTCAATGCTCTGCTCACCCGTCCAGAACTTACCGGTATAGAGTTGCGGGTCATCTTTAATCCGCTCTCCCCGTCCCTCTTTCACCGCACCGATAAATTGCTGGTGGATATTATTGAGCAGCTCTTTGACGTGAGCAACTTCATCCTCCTGTAGCGGAGTAAAGGGGTCGAGCATCCCCTTACTCTCCCCGGCCGTCAGCAGGCGACGTTCCACACCCAGCTTCTCCATCGCCCCGGTGAAGCCAAAGCCGTTCATCAATACCCCGATAGAGCCCACGATGCTCGACGGATTGACGTAAATATTATCGGCCGCCGAGGCGATGTAGTAGGCACCGGAGGCACCGACATCCACAATCACTGCATGTACCGGAATATCCTTGTGCAGGGCTCGCAGGCGCTTGATCTCACGATAGACATAATCGGACTGCACCGGAGAACCGCCGGGGCTGTTGATACGCAGCACCACGCCCCTGGTCTTATCGTCCTCAAAGGCATCACGCAGCCCTTCGATAATATTGTCAGCACTGGCCTTGGTGGCATCGGAGATCAAGCCATCCACCTCGACCACAGCAGTATGTTGTTTTGCCCTGGAGGCATCCGCCAGCTGGGAGTCCTGCATCGCCAGATAGAGCAGGAAGAAGATGTAGCTGAAGAACAGCAACTTAAAGAAAATATTCCAGCGACGTGTGCGGCGCTGTTCGTTCAGCGAGGCGGTACTCAGTTTTTCAACCAGCTCACGCTCCCAGCCACTATCACGCACCGGCTCTTCACTCTCTCTACCAAACATATGTTTTCCCTATTTTGTGGCGCTAGTTGATTGCTGCTGCAAACCGGCAAGCCAGTTATTCATTTCACCGATAGCATCAAGACAGTGTAACGGTGCGTGCTTCAGTAGTCGCTCCTTCTCATGCACCCCATAGCTTACCGCCAACGAGTGGGTGCCTGCATTGCTCGCCATCTGCATATCGTATTCGGTGTCGCCGATCATCAGGGTCTCGCCCGGCTCAGCCCCCAATACGTCCATCACCTGTTCGAGCATCTGCGGGTGGGGCTTGGAGAAGGTCTCATCGGCACAGCGGGTGGCATGGAAATACTGACCAAGACCGGTCTTCTCCAGCACCATATTCAGCCCCTGTCGCCCCTTGCCGGTAGCGACTGCCAGCAGGTAACCGGCCTCACTCAGCTCACGAATCGTCTGTTCAGCCCCCGGGAACAGCTCGGAGTGGTGCTCGCTGCCACCCAGAAAATGGTAGCGGTAGCGCTCCACCATTGCCTTGAGAAAGGCATCGTCAGTTCCCGGATAGAGCATATCGACCGCCTCGCGCAGGCCAAGACCAATAATATTCCTGATGCTGTCAGCATCACGGGGCTCGCAGCCCAGGTCATTAATCGCCGCCTGCATACAGACCACGATACTCGCCTCGGAATCCATCAAGGTGCCGTCCCAGTCAAAGACCAGCAGGTTGAAGGGTTGACTCATTACTCAGCTTCCAGGTTGGTTAACAGATTTTGCAGTGACTCATCCAGCGGTGCCTCCACATGCACCGTACCGTGTTCCGGCAGGGTGAAGTGCAGCTCAGCCGCATGCAGAAACAGGCGTTTCAGCCCCTGCCCCGCCATCTCACGATTAAAACCATCATCACCATACTTGTCATCACCGGCAATAGGGTGGCCGCTGTACTGGGCGTGCACCCGCACCTGGTGGGTACGACCGGTGAGCAGTTTTACCCGCATCAGGCTACAACCATTATATAAGGTGACCGGCGTAAAAATCGTCGAGGAGGGCTTGCCATCTTTGCTCACCCGTACCACCCGCTCACCCGATTTGAGCTCATTCTTGCGTAGCGGTGCATCCACACGCTTACCGCCCCCCTTCCAGCGCCCCATCACCAGTGCCAGGTAAATCTTGTCCATTCCCCCCTCACGCAGCAGTTCGTGAAAGGCGCGGAGTACGCTGCGCTTTTTGGCGATCACCAGACATCCGCTGGTATCCCTGTCGAGGCGGTGGGCCAGCTCCAGAAAGCGTGCCTCAGGACGCAACGCCCACAACCCCTCAATCACCCCATAGGCCAGACCACTCCCCCCATGGACAGCAAGACCCGAGGGTTTGTTCAATACCAGCAGCCCCTCGTCCTCGTAGAGGATACTGTCGGTGAGCTGCTTCAACACCCGATCCGCCGGTCGTGCCGGTGCGGGCTTATCACTCATTGTCACCGGGGGAATTCGCACCAGATCACCGAGATTGAGGCGGTAATCGGGTTTAATACGCTTCTTGTTTACCCGCACCTCACCCTTACGCAGGATCCGATAGATGCGTGTCTTGGGTACCCCTTTGAGGGTTTTTAGCAGGAAATTGTCGATGCGCTGGCCGGCACTGCCCTCGTCGACCTCGACCATACGGACGGCTGTTGCTTTAGTATCATTCATCGGCCAATGATAGCAGTGACAAAGATTGATGTACCATCCCAGTGCTGTTATATTTCAATGGCTTCGTAAAAGGCCTTGCGTGAGATTGTATGAAAAAGCGCCCGCCAAATAACGAGATAAGTATGTAATACCGGCCTGATGCAGACAGAATTGCCAGGCAGTATGAAATAAATGCGAAACCGGCCTAATGCCGAGTCGCCCAAACACAAAGCGCTCCCGCGTTCCGATTGTCGGTACAGCAGGACTGGATTTACAGAGTGATTGCCGGCCGCCCCACTTGATTCCGCGGCCAATGATTAGCACGTCACCACTGGTGTGACTGCCACTCTGGCGAACCCGCATACCCATGTTGGAATGTGGTTGAGCGCCGAGAGAACTGAAAAATGAAAAGAATGTTGTTTAACGCAACTCAGCCTGAAGAGTTGCGTCTGGCACTGGTCGATGGCCAGCGTCTCTACGATCTGGATATCGAAAGCTCCACCCACGAGCAGAAAAAGTCCAACATCTATAAAGGCCGTATCACCCGCGTCGAGCCCAGCCTGGAGGCTGCCTTCGTCGACTACGGTGCCGAGCGCCACGGCTTCCTGCCCCTGAAAGAGATCTCCCGTAGCTACTTTGATCCCACTGTGCAGGTCAGCGGTCGAGTCAATATCAAAGAGGTGGTCAAGGAAGGCACCGAAGTCATCGTACAGGTCGATAAGGAGGAGCGCGGCAACAAAGGGGCCGCCCTGACCACCTTTATCAGTCTGGCCGGTCGCTACCTGGTACTGATGCCAAACAACCCGCGCGCTGGCGGCGTGTCACGCCGCATCGAGGGTGAGGATCGTGCCGAACTGCGCGATGCCATGAGTCAGCTTGAGATCCCTCAGGATATGGGCGTGATTGTGCGCACTGCCGGTGTTGGCAAGAGCGCCGAAGAGCTGCAGTGGGATCTGGACTACCTGATGCAGGTGTGGCACTCCATTGAAAGTGCCGCGGCAGAGCGTAAGGCCTCCTTCCTCATCTATCAGGAGAGCAATGTCGTCATTCGCGCCATTCGCGACTACCTGCGCACCGATATTGCGGAAATCGTTATCGATGATGAAGCGGTCTACAATCAGGCCAAAGATTTCATGAACACGGTAATGCCGCAGAACCTGGGCAAGCTCAAGCTCTATCGTGACCGTGTACCGCTGTTCACCCGCTACCAGATTGAGTCACAGATCGAGTCGGCCTTCCAGCGCGAGGTGCGTCTGCCCTCTGGTGGTTCTGTCGTCATCGACCACACCGAAGCGCTCATCTCTATCGACATCAACTCTGCCCGTGCCACCAAGGGCAGCGACATCGAAGAGACCGCCCTCAACACCAACCTTGAGGCAGCCGAAGAGATCGCCCGCCAGCTGCGCCTGCGCGACCTTGGTGGCCTGGTCGTCATCGACTTCATCGACATGAGCCCGGCACGCAACCAGCGAGCCGTAGAGAACCAGCTACGCGATGCACTGAAGATGGATCGCGCCCGCGTACAGGTCGGCCGTATCTCACGCTTCGGCCTGCTGGAGATGTCGCGCCAGCGCCTGCGCCCCTCACTCGGTGAATCAAGCCAGATCGTCTGCCCACGTTGCAGCGGTCACGGTACCATTCGCGGCATCGAGTCACTCGCTCTCTCCGTTCTGCGCATCATCGAAGAGGATGCCATGAAGGAGAAGACAGGCCAGATCCGCGCTCAATTGCCGGTCGAAGTCGCCACCTTCCTGCTTAACGAAAAACGTGCGGTGATTGCCGAAGTAGAGGCCCGTCAGAACGTCTCGATCATCCTCGTGCCCAATCCGCACCTTCAGACCCCGCATTATGAAGTACAGCGACTGCGCGTCGAGGATGTAGAGCCCAAGCCGCAGGCCAGCTACGAGATGGCTACCGCCGCAGAGGAAATTGAAGAGGTCAGCACCAAGGCACAGGATAAACCCAAAGCCCGGCGCGAAGAGCCCGCAGTGAAGGGAGTAGTACAAACCTCTGCACCGCCGGCTCGTCCGGTGGCCGAGCCCAAGGCCAGAACCAAGACCAGGGCCGAGGAACAGACTAAGGGCAAACCCGGCTTCCTGCGTCGCCTTCTCAACGGCCTGTTCTCCAGCGAGGAAGAACAGGAGAAGAAGGAAGAAAAGAAACCACAACGTCGTCGTAAAGATGAGCGCTCAGGCCGCACCGGTGATAAGCGCCAGCGCAGCCGTGGTGGTAAACGTCGCGGCGGTGGTCGCGGTGAGCGTAGCGAAGGCGGCCCGCAGAAACAACAAGGACAACAGAAGCAGCGCGAGCAAAAGCCAGCTAAATCGAAAGAACACGATCAAAAATCTGGTGAAGAGCAGAGCTTCGTCAAAAATGAGAAACAGGAGCAGGATCGTGGTGCAACCCGTCGTGGCAAACGCGGCGGTCGCCGCCGTGGACCACTACGTGGCATCGACGGCACTGTAAGTAACCCAAGGGCCAGCAGTATAAGCGAAGCGGAACAATCACCGCCTGTTGAAGAAGCAACACCACAGCCGGTAGAGATTCATACGTCAGCAGCTGCCGGGGCCAGGCCACAGCCGGTAGAGAGCAAGCCGCAAGCTACTGCTGAAGCCGAGTCACAACCGGTAGAGAGCAAGCCGCAAGCTACGACTGAAGCCGAGTCACAACCGGTAGAGAGCAAGCCGCAAGCTACTGCCGAAGCCGAGTCACAACCGGTAGAGAGCAAGCCACAAGCTACTGCCGAAGCCGAGTCACAACCGGTAGAGAACCAGCCGCAAGCTGCTGCCAAGGCCGAGCCACAACCGGTAGAGAACCAGCCGCAAGCTGCTGCCGAGGCCGAGCCACAACCGGTAGAGAGCCAGCCGCAAGCTGCTGCTGAAGCCGAGCCACAACCGGTAGAGAGCCAGCCGCAAGCTGC
>JBFFJV010000012.1:0-18843 GCA_041555695.1 Thiohalomonadaceae bacterium
CCACGAGCTCTTCCAGACGAGAAGCGCTGCAAACAGATAATATCGCCGTTCCCTACCAATCCCCGGTGTATCTTAAGCACAGGCACTACGCAGGAAATCTGTGCAAGCACTGCAATGCTAATGCTCCCCTTTGTCTATCTCTTCTGCACCGCCCCATAGAGCACGAATAGCAGCAATCCCCTGGGCCCCCTGTTGCCAGGCATCGGACAGATCATCCTGTGTCATGCCGCCCAGAGCATATAGTGGGAACGAAATCTGCTCACTGAGACTACGGAACTGCTGCCAGCCCATCCCCTTGATTCCGGGGTGCGAGGCGGTGGGCTTCACGGGTGAGAGCATGGCAAAATCGACACCGAGGCGTTCAGCCTGCTGTAACTCTTCCAGAGTATGGCAGGAGGCGGCAAGCAATTTTTCTTCTGCAACAGGTCGCTGCCGGGCGGCCATCAGTCGATGTGAATTGAGATGGATACCGTCTGCATCACACTGATCAAGCAGCTGCGCATCTGCATTGAGCAACAGCCTTGCACCATACTGCTGACAACAGGCTAACACCTCGTGGGCCAGCTCAAGGTAGTCTGCATGACACAGGGTAGTTGCTCGTAACTGCACTAATCTCACACCACTCGCCAGAGAGTGTTGCAGCTGATAACAAAAGTCAGGCCACTCGTCCTTCGCCCCTGGTTCCGGAGTAATCAGATAACATGAAGGCAGCTGGGCCGCGACTATCAGCGGACGGTTGGCAGCAGGAAATTCATAGTCGCCGAGTTTTGCCTTTGCCACCCACGCAACCGGCTGCCCCTCTGCGCCCTGTGGTTCACCGCGAAAGCCGGTCACACGCCAGACATCGAGCAATACCTTGCGATCGGGGTAATGATAGGGGATACGTATCAGAGGGTGAGCCGTTACAGGCTTAATAGCCAGTTCTTCCTCTAATTCACGATTTAACGCTGAGAACACCTCTTCGCCGGACTCCACCTTGCCACCGGGAAACTCCCATAGACCTCCCTGGTGGAGCTTCTCATGACGCCGGGCAAGCAGCACCTCACCTCACCCATTGTCGACTATTGCAACAGCAACGTGCAGATAGTCGCTGTAGTCGGGAAGCTCAATGACTGCCTCAGCTACGGTACTCGGCATTAATCCGCACATAATCGTAGGAGAAGTCACAGGTCCATAACATCACCTTCGCCGCTCCTCGTTCGAGTTCCACACGAATGGTGATCTCGTCACGCTCCATCACCGCCTGCCCCAACTCCTCGCGATAGTCTGTGGCACGACCACCGTCACGCACAATGCAGACATCACCCAGGTAGATGGATAGCGCTTCGAGATCCAGCTCAGAGACTCCAGCACGACCTACTGCGGCAAGGATACGTCCCCAATTAGGGTCACTGGCAAACAATGCCGTCTTCACCAGTGGTGAGTGGGCGATGGTATAGGCCACCTGCTCACACTCGGCCTCGTCACGACCGCCATTGACCTCGATGCTAATAAACTTGGTTGCCCCCTCACCGTCACGCACGATGAGCTGTGCCAGTTGCTGGCATACCCCGGTGACGGCCTCGGCAAAGCGGCTATAGTTATCACTGTCCGGATCAATGACGACACCACTCTGACCACTCGCCATCAACACACAGGCATCGTTAGTGGAGGTATCACCATCAACGGTAATACGATTAAAGGAATGGTTGGTTGCCTCGTTGAGACATTGCTGCAGCAGCGGCTGCGATACCTCGGCATCAGTCGCCACATAGGCCAGCATGGTTGCCATATCGGGACGAATCATCCCCGAGCCTTTAGATATACCGGTAATAGTGATGGTCTTGCCGTCGAGCTCCAACTGACAACTCGCCCCCTTGGCCACGGTATCGGTTGTCATGATGCCGTGAGCGGCATCTTCCCAGCCATCAGGCTCTAAGGCAGAGGGGAAACCAGGCAGGGCATCAAGGAGTTTCGGCATGGGTAGCGGCTCACCGATGACCCCGGTAGAGAAAGGCAGAACCTCTTCGGTATCACATTGCATGATTGTTGCGAGCTGTACGCAACTCTCGCGCGCATCACGCATTCCCACATTGCCAGTACCGGCATTGGCATTACCAGTATTGATCAACAGGTAACGCGGCGCAGTCTGACTCAGGTGCTCCTTCGCTACCACAACCGGGGCCGCGCAAAAGGCGTTGCGGGTAAAAACAGCTGCCACACTACTTGCTGGATGCAATGAAAACAGTACCAGGTCACGACGCCCTGGCGTCTTAATACCGGCACTCAATGTTGCCACATTGATACCCGCCACCGGATGGAGTCGGGGTAGCCCCTGATAACCTACCGCCACAGTTTTTCTCCTCTACAGAATTTATCGTCTAACTCAGACGACCGTGACACTGCTTGTACTTCTTTCCTGAGCCACAGGGACAGGGCTCGTTACGTCCCACCTTGCGGTCCTCACGCACGAAGGGCTGCTGTTCGGGTTCCTCACCCTCCTGCTGCTCCTCCGACTCCAGGGCACTCACCTCATCATGCTGATAGTTCATCTGCACTTGAGTGCGACGTTGCTCCTCTACCGCCTCAACATCTTCCTCGGCATTCACTTTCACCTTGGAGAGCACACTAATCACTTCGTTCTTAATGCGGTCAAGTAACTGACTAAAGAGTTCAAACGATTCGCGCTTATACTCCTGCTTGGGATTCTTCTGGGCATAGCCACGCAAGTGAATCCCCTGGCGCAGATAATCCATCGCCGCCAGATGCTCTTTCCACAAGTTGTCGAGCACCTGCAACATCACCGCCTTTTCGAAGTGACGCATCACCTCACTGCCGGCCATCTGCTCTTTCTCCTGATAGAGTATGACCAGTTCATCAATAATGCGCTTGCGCAGCCCCTCTTCATCGAGCTTGTCGTCTTCATCGAGCCAGCGCTGAATCTCAAACTGTGCACCGTACTCCTCTTCAATACGCTCAACCAGTCCAGACACATCCCACTGTTCTTCCAGACTCTGCTGCGGGATGTAGCTATCTATCAGATCATTGACCACATCGACGCGAATCGCGACGATCACATCGGCAATGTCACTCTGCTCCATCAGGCCGTTGCGTTGCTCGTAGATTACCTTACGCTGGTCATTGGCAACATCATCGTACTCCAGCAGGTTTTTACGTATATCGAAGTTGTGCCCTTCCACCTTGCGCTGAGCATTCTCGATAGCACGTGATACCCACGGGTGCTCGATCGCCTCACCGCGCTCCATCCCCAGCTTCTGCATAATGGCAGAAACACGATCCGAGGCGAAGATACGCATCAAGCTGTCCTGCAGAGAAAGGTAGAAACGGCTGGAACCCGGATCACCCTGACGACCGGAACGACCACGCAACTGATTATCAATACGTCGAGACTCGTGGCGCTCGGTACCGATAATGTGCAGCCCCCCCGCATCCAGGACCTGCTGGTGGCGCTGTTTCCAGGCCGCCTTGCGCTCTTCGATTTCCGCCTCCGAAGTGCCTTCAGGCAATCCTTTCAACTCCGTATCAAGATTACCGCCAAGCACAATATCGGTACCACGGCCAGCCATGTTGGTGGCAATAGTAATGGCACCGGGACTACCGGCCTGAGCGATAATATGTGCCTCACGCTCATGCTGCTTGGCGTTGAGTACCTCGTGGGGTATCTTGTGTTTATCCAGGACCGTCGAGATCAATTCAGAGTTTTCGATAGAGGTGGTACCGACCAGCACGGGCTGCTTTCGGGTAAAACAATCCTGGATGTCCTCGACGATTGCTTCGTACTTCTCCTCTGTGGTGAGGTAGATGAGATCCCCCATATCATTACGTATCATCGGCCGATGGGTCGGCACCACAACAACTTCCAGGGCGTAAATCGACTGAAATTCGTAGGCCTCGGTATCGGCGGTTCCGGTCATACCCGCAAGATTATTATAGAGGCGGAAGTAGTTCTGGAAGGTGATCGAAGCGAGGGTCTGATTTTCGTTCTGAATATTAACGCCCTCTTTTGCCTCCACCGCCTGGTGCAGCCCATCAGACCAGCGACGACCCGGCATGGTTCGACCGGTGAACTCATCAACGATCACCACCTCACCGTTACTAACGATGTAATCGACATTCTTCTGATAGAGCACCGTGGCACGCAGTGCGGCATTAAAGTGGTGCATCAGATTGATGTTGGCCGCATCATAAAGTGACTCACCCTCACCCAATAGAGCGGCACCGATTAGCAATTCCTCAACGTGCTGATGGCCCTCCTCGGAGAGGTGGATCTGCTTGGACTTCTCATCGACGCTGTAGTCACCGGGCGCCTCTTCATCTTCCTCAGATTCTGACTCCTGGCGTGTCAGCTTGGGTACCAGCGTATTAATTGTTCTGTAGAGCTCTGAGCTATCCTCAGCCGGACCGGAGATAATCAGCGGAGTACGTGCCTCATCGATAAGGATGGAGTCAACCTCATCGACGACCGCAAAGTTGAGATCACGCTGCACCTTCTCCTCACTGCTAAAGGCCATGTTGTCACGCAGGTAGTCGAAGCCAAATTCGTTATTGGTGCCGTAGACAATGTCACAGGCGTAGGCACTCTGGCGATGCGCATGCTCCAGCCCCCCGATGATCACACCGGTACTCAAGCCAAGAAAACTATAGAGGCGGCCCATCATCTCAGCATCGCGCTGAGCCAGATAGTCGTTCACCGTCACCACATGGACGCTGCCACCGAGGGCATTGAGGTAAGCAGGCAGGGTCGCCATCAATGTCTTACCCTCACCGGTGCGCATCTCGGCAATCTTGCCCTGGTGCAACACCATACCGCCGATCATCTGCACATCGAAGTGACGCATGCCAAACACGCGCTTTGCACCTTCGCGAACTGTCGCGAATGCCTCTGGCATCAGACTGTCGAGCGTCACCCCCTCCTCAATGCGCTGGCGAAACTCTGCAGTCTTCGCCCGTAGCTGCTCATCACTGAGCCCCTCCAGTTCTGGCTCAAGGGCATTGATCTGTTCGACCACCTTGCGTAGTCGCTTTACGGTACGTTCATTGCGGCTACCGAAAATCTTACTGAGTGCTTTGCTGATCATTTATCGTTTTCAATCCTGTGTGCATCCATAGGGCATCAACCCAAGAGCCTATTGCCGAAGTCTCCTGACAATAGAGGCGTTATTCTACCCGAGCGGAAGGTGTTTTTCTGCTACTACGGTGATGCACCAAGACTGGCCGAGGCGGCCGGGGAGGGTTTGACACTGACACGGCCCTCATCGTCGATGACGAGGAGGCCATCCGGGAAATCAGCAAGGGTAAGTTCGCGGATCAGCCGGGATGCCTGATGCTCGGGATCGGGCACCGGGCCAAGCGGTCGTTGCTGACGGTTAGAGTGGATCACCCCTTCAACAAACTTCCCATTCTGATCAAGGGTAGCCAGCAAAATGGGCGCAAGGCCATTCACGCCTCGTACGTTGATCCCCCGGTATGTGGCAAAATTTCCCAAACTGTAGGCAATCAGACGTTCCCGGTAGAGTTCCATCGCCCGGGGTACATGAGGACCGTGACCGATGACCAGATCGGCCCCCGCCTCCACTGCCATGCGGGCAAAGGCGACCACATCACCGCGATCCTCACCGTAGAACTGCTCCGTAGCAAATGGCAGTGCTGTCTTATCAGCCCCCTCTCCACCTCCATGAAAGGAGACCATGAGGATATCGCTCTGCTGTGCCAGTCTCTCGATAAGCGAGCGCCCACTAACCATGTCAAGCATGTCATGTGAGCCGCCGAAAGGGGCAAAGGCAACCATCGCCATATCCAGCCCTGATTGCTGCCAGGTCGCCACATCACCTGTACGCCCACTGTGGCGGATTGCTGCACCGTCCAGTGCCAGCATCGTCGCATCACGCCCCTCTTCACCAAAATCCCGAGCATGATTATTGGCCAGACTCAGCAGATCAAACCCTGCCGTGGCAAGCGTCGTGGCATAGGACTCGGGCGAACGGAAAACATAACAACGGGAAGGGTTGGCGCAACGTTTCCTCGCCTCGCCACCATCCTGCAACACCCCTTCAAGATTACCGAATGTGACATCGGCCTGCTGCAGCACCGGACTGACTGGAGAGAGCAGGGCAGCGGCATCTAGCGCCAGCCGGTTTTTCGGATAATCCGTACCGAGCATAATGTCGCCAACGGCAGCAATGGATATATGGGTTGACGGTTGTGGCGTTACCACATCGGCAGGTTTTGGAACAGACGCCTCTTCAGAGACCTCGGACCTGGGGGCGACACCACTGCAGGCGATCTGAAACAGTGTGGCACAAAGTAGTGCCGCCTTACCCAGCCCTAGTGCAGGACGCGATACAGTATAGCTTGAGGGAGTTGAAGTCGGTCTCGACATGAAAATCAGATAAAAGGTGGGAATGAAAAAAGCCGCATCATGATGACGCGGCTCTCAGAATAGTTCAACGCTTATTTCGATGCGTGGATGTACTTTGAGGGGTCAACAGTACGACCATCTACCCACACTTCAAAGTGTACATGTGGGCCGGTTGAGCGCCCGGTGTTACCCATCAGTGCAATCTTCTGTCCTTTCTTTACTGCCTCACCCACCTTAACCAGTACCTCTTTGGCGTGCCCGTAACGGGTAACGTAGCCGTTGCCGTGGTTCACCTCTACCAGATTGCCATATCCATAGCGTTTACCGGCCCAGGTCACCACACCGGCTGCGACACCAATGATGTCACTCCCCTCCTTACCAGCGAGGTCAACGCCCTTATGGAACTCCGGCTTGCCGGTAAAGGGATCGTTGCGAGTACCATACTTTGAAGAGAGCCATCCCTTGGTTATCGGGCGCCCCGCTGGAAAAACCTCCTGATGGAGGTTACGGCTCATCAGCATATCTTCCAGCACATTGAGTTGCTGCTCACGGTTTTCCAACTGACGGGAGAGCTCATCCAGCTGCATCACAAAATCGGGAAGCTCCACGCTATTAGCCAGGGTCTCCCCTTCAGGTCCACCCTGTGCAGGAGGATTAGTGAAATCGAACTCACCACTATCCAGGCCGCCCATACGTGTCAGACGCTGGCCGAGTGCATCAAGACGAATCACATGAGCCTGCATCTGGCCAAGGCGCATGGTCAGGGCATTAAGGTTCTCTTCGGCAGTACGACGCGCCTCATTAATCTCCTGCTGTTGCTTGTCCAGCTCCTGATTAATCACCACGGAGACTTCATCAGCCCCCATCGGTGCAACACCACCACCGAGATGGTAGCCGAGATAGAGGCTAAACGCAGGAACAGCAACAAACAGTGCGGATGCAGCCGCAAGCAACTTGCCCTTCGTCAGGCAAAGACAGGCCGAAGAGCCGAAACGTTTTGATACAAGAAGAACATTCATTATACTTGCCTAAGCATTTTTCGTTGTTAATCAGGGTTTTGTATCACACAATAAACATATGGACAAGCCCAGCCCGATTACTAAACTCCTACACCGTGCCAACTTTCCTGCCGAGGGCGTGTTGCAGCGTGGTCAATTCCTGCACCGCCTCAATCGACTGGTGGGCTCACTACTGGACACTGATTCCAAACTACACTGTCAGGTGGGCAATATCCGTGACGGGGTACTCATTCTCTATGTGGACTCCACTGCATGGGCATCACGCCTGCGCTACCAGAGTCCGGCACTACTCAAACAGCTACAGCAACGCAAAGGCCTGGCAACACTGCGACAAATTGAGGTCAAAGTGACACCAAAGCAGGAGAAAGAAAAGAAAAATCAGGCTGCGGAATTAAGCAATGAGGCCTCATCCTGCCTTAGTGCCTGCGCCGACAGCATCTCGGACCTGGGGCTGCGGGAGGCGCTACAGCGGCTCGCCACGCGCCACAGGAAGAGTGTTTAACTGGTTGCGCCTACCGGTTGCACGTAGGAGATGGGCACCTCTTTCTCATCCTCAAAGGTCACCAGTTCCCATGACTCCTGATCGGCGAGCAGGGCTCGCAGCAACTGGTTATTGAGCGCGTGTCCCGACTTGTACCCGCTGAAGGCACCAATGAGGCTGTGGCCCAGCAGATAAAGGTCACCGATAGCATCAAGCACCTTATGCTTAACGAACTC
Organism: Thiohalomonadaceae bacterium; assembly: GCA_041555695.1. GTDB lineage: Bacteria > Pseudomonadota > Gammaproteobacteria > Thiohalomonadales > Thiohalomonadaceae > JAPHSX01. The sequence continues at coordinate 8,095 of JBFFJV010000012.1, forward strand.
ATCCTCGTAACGCAGGCCGTCTTCGTTAAGTACACGATAATCATCCACGACGATGGCATTATCAAGGCTGCCACCGAGTGCCAGATTACGTGCACGCAGCATCTCCAGCTGACTCATGAAGCCGAAGGTGCGGGCACGACTAACCTCTTTTACGAATGAGGTAGTAGAGAAGTCGATCTCACAGGTCTGCTTACGACCGCTAAAGACCGGATGGTCAAAATCGATGCCGAGATTAACCTTAAATCCGTCGAAGGGCTCGAACTGTACCCACTTGTCACCATCCTCAACACGTACCGGGCGCTTGATACGAATGAAACGTTTGGGTGCATTCTGCTCTTCAATCCCCGCCGACTGCACGAGGAACACAAAGGGGCCGGCACTGCCATCCATAATCGGCACCTCAGCGGCACTCAGATCGACATAGGCATTGTCGATACCGAGGCCCGCCAGGGCAGACAGCAGGTGCTCCACAGTAGAGATGCGTACATCATCGACGGAGAGTGTGGAGGAGAGTGTGGTATCGCCAACATTCTCCGCCTTGGCCCGTACCTCTACCGGTGGGTCGAGATCGACACGACGAAAAATGATCCCGGCATCGACAGGCGCAGGGCGCAGTGTCAGATAGACCTTCTCCCCGGTGTGCAAACCCACACCAGTGGCACGGATCACATTCTTGAGCGTTCTCTGCCGAATCATCGTTCTAACCCTTTGTTTTTTCTAGGCGAATTACTACAACTGCGCAGCATAATAACACACCGCCAGAACACCTGCCTAGAGAACGGTTTCACAAAAACGTCACGCCTCACGGGTGGGCGTGGCGAAATCAGTCCGCCTGGCGCCGCAAAAAGGCCGGAATATCGAGATATTCCATATTGACCTCTCCACCGGCAGCGCCAGCCTCACTCTTCGGCTTGTTGCGCAGCACGGTAGGGCGATCATAATCCACTTCCACGCTGGCGCTTACACTCTCTTCCTTGTTCACTACCAGCTTTACCGGCTGCTCAGCAACCACCTCAGCACCACGGCCCAGACCGGTGGCCACTACGGTAACACGCAGTTCATCACTCAACTCCGGGTCGATAACAGTGCCAACTACCACCGTGGCATTCTCCGAGGCAAACTCTTTAATGGTGTTACCCACCTCTTCAAACTCACCGATAGACATATCGAGTCCGGCAGTAACATTCACCAGGATGCCGCGGGCTCCGGAAAGGTCGACATTATCCAGCAACGGGCTGGAAACGGCACGCTCTGCCGCCTCACGGGCACGATCTTCACCCTTGGCAGAGCCGCTACCCATCATCGCCATCCCCATCTCAGACATGACAGTGCGCACATCGGCAAAGTCGACGTTAATCAGACCGGGGCGGGTAATCAGTTCAGCGATCCCCTGTACCGCCCCCAACAGGACATCGTTGGCGGCTTTGAAGGCGTCGAGCAGTGACATCTGCTTGCCGAGTACCGCCAGCAAACGCTCATTGGGGATGGTGATGAGGGAATCGACATATTTCTTCAACTCCTCCATACCCTGGTCGGCAATATCCATACGCTTCTTGCCCTCAAAAGGGAAAGGCGTAGTAACAACTGCCACGGTCAGAATTCCCAGCTCTTTGGCAACCTGAGCGACGATGGGGGCACCACCGGTACCGGTACCACCACCCATACCCGCGGTGATGAAGACCATGTCGGCACCGCTCAGCACCTCTTCAATGCGATCGCGATCTTCCATCGCCGCCTGACGGCCGATCTCAGGGTTTGCTCCGGCACCCAGGCCCTTGGTGATATGGGTACCAATCTGGATCACGGTACGACTGGAGGCACGATCCAGTGCCTGAGCATCTGTATTGGCACAGACAAAGTCCACACCCTCAATGCTCTGGCACACCATGTGCTCTACCGCGTTACCACCGCCGCCGCCAACACCAACGACTTTAATTACGGCGCTTTGATTATTGTTATCCATAAGTTCGAACATTCCACACCTCCTCGTTAACTCAGGGCAGAGCCCCTTAGCGATACTTAAAATTAATGTTAAAAATTACCTTGAAACCAACTTTTCATACGTTGCAGCACACTCTTGAAACCGCCCTGCCCACTACTCTCGACATAACCGCTGTCACGATTGTGCTGACCAAATAACAGTAATCCCACGCCGGTGGCGAAAATGGGGTTACGCACCACATCGACCAGACCGGAAACCCCCTCGGGCATCCCCAGCCGTACCGGCATATGGAAAATTTCCTCGGCCAGTTCGACCACACCTTCCATCTTTGAAGTACCTCCGGTGAGAACAACACCCGCGGCACAAATATCCTCAAACCCGCTGCGACGTAACTCTGCCTGCACCAGGGTAAAGAGCTCCTCGTAACGCGGCTCCACCACCTCGGCCAGGGTCTGGCGCGCCAGACGACGCGGCGGACGATCGCCCACACTTGGCACCTCGATACTCTCATCAGCATTGGCCAATTGAGTCAGGGCACAGGCGTATTTAATCTTAATATCCTCGGCATGCTGGGTCGGGGTACGCATCGCCACCGCAATGTCGTTAGTCACCTGATCTCCGGCAATCGGAATCACCGCCGTATGGCGAATCGCCCCCTCACTGAATACCGCAATATCCGTGGTGCCACCGCCAATATCTACCAGACAGACCCCAAGTTCCTTTTCATCTTCAGAAAGTACGGCGTGGGATGAGGCAAGCTGCTCAAGGATCACATCGTCCACCTCCAGGCCACAACGACGCACGCACTTGATAATGTTCTGTGCCGCACTTACCGCACCGGTCACCAGATGCACCTTTGCCTCCAGGCGCACGCCGGACATACCCACCGGCTCGCGGATCCCCTCCTGGTTGTCGATCACAAACTCCTGCGGCAGCACGTGAAGGATGCGCTGATCCGCAGGAATAGCTACCGCACGTGCCGCATCAATCACCCGCTCCACATCACCATGGGTCACCTCCTTGTCACGAATCGCCACGATGCCGTGTGAGTTGAGGCTCTTAATATGGCTGCCCGCAATGCCTGCGCAAACCGAATGGATCTGACAACCAGCCATCAGTTCCGCCTCTTCCACCGCGCGCTGAATCGACTGCACTGTCGATTCGATATTCACCACCACACCCTTTTTCAGACCGCGCGAAGGGTGTGAGCCGATACCAATGATCTCGATCTGGTTCTCCGCATTCACTTCACCGACTATCGCCACCACCTTGGATGTGCCGATATCCAGCGCAACAATCAGATTTTTTTCCATCTTCTTTGACATAGCTCCCGTTCCCCCAGCCTAAACCGATGCCGGACCGTGTCCGTCCCGCCACCGCACGGCGAAGCCGTTGGTATAACGCAGATCAATGCTATCAATCGCCGCCAGGCGAGGCTCCAGTACCTGTGGAAAGACCCGCACAAATCGTAACAGTCGCAGGTCAGTGTCCTGTCGCCCCAGCCCTAACAGCAGACCATTATTCAGTCGCATCGAAAGCGCCCGTCGTTCATTCAATGAGATATGGGTAATCGTTAAACCCAACGGCTTAAGAATTCCCTGCATCGCCACATACTGTTCAGCCACCATGCGATTAGTCTCTCGTGGTCCACGTAGCAATGGCAGGCGCTCCCAGGAGGCATCATGTTGCGGCTGGAACAGCTCACCACGCATGTTCACCAGTGCGTTTTTTCCCCAGCGCGCCAATGCCTGCTGTTCCGTCACGCGAACCACCAGTTTATCGGGCCAGGCACGACGCACACTCGCGCTCTGCACCCACGGCAATGCCTTCAGACTGTCACGTACCGCATCCACATCAACACCGAGAAAACCGGCCTCCACGTGAGGGCGTATGGTCTCGCTAATCATCGCCTGCGGCACGTGCTGTAATGGGCTTTCAATACGCACTGTGCGTAGCGGAAATTGCGCAGGGTCCATCAAATATTGTGTCGCCCAGGCAGCGCTACCAACGACCAGCGCCAGCAACAGCAATTTCACGGCGACGCCCGCCACATTAGCCCCCGTAACGGACTCTTCGTAATTGCGCGTCGCGCCGCGGATCCGCTTAGCCATGCCCAACCTCCAGCGTGGTTTCCAGGATGCGCCACACCAGCTCATCAAACTCGATCCCCGCCGCCCGCGCCGCCATCGGCACCAGACTGTGGTCGGTCATACCGGGTACGGTATTGGCCTCCAGCAAGAAGGGCTCACCAGACTCGTCCAGCAAAACATCGATGCGTCCCCAGCCGCGTGCCCCAAGCACCGCGAAGGCTTGCAGTGCCAATGCCTGCATGCGCGTCACCTGCTCATCGCTCAAACCACAGGGACAAAGATAACGGGTATCGTCCTGCAGATACTTGGCCGAATAGTCGTAATACTCATTGGCCGGTTCTATCTTCACCGGCGGTAGCGCCTCACCATTCAAAATGGCCACGGTATACTCACCACCACCCAGATATTTTTCTGCTAGTACCATTGAGTCGTATTTGGCGGCCTCATGGTAGGCCTCTGCCAGTTCACCCGGCTGCTTCACCATGCTGATGCCGACGCTGGAACCCTCGTTAGCCGGCTTCACAAAGAGCGGCATATCAAACATCTGCTCCAACAGCGAAAAGTCGCTCTTAGCATCAAGCAACACACACTCAGGTACCGGCAGACCGGCTGCCTGCCATAACAATTTATTGCGCCACTTATCCATGCTGATAGCTGAGGCCAGTACACCGCTACCGGTGTAGGGAAGCCCCATCACTTCCAATGCCCCCTGCAGGGTGCCATTCTCACCGATGCCGCCATGCAGAATGTTAAAGGCGCGATCAAATCCACCATCACGCAACGCAGCCAGTGGATCATTTCCGACATCTACACCGCTGGCATCAATGTCTCGGCCTTTAAGCGCCGCCAGTACCGCGGCACCGCTCTTCAGAGATACCTCACGTTCGGCAGAGACACCCCCCATCAGAACGGCAACTTTTCCAAAGTCAGCTGCACTAGCCATGCTGCACCTCCGCCTCACCGATGATGTGTACTTCGCGCTGCAGCTCTATACCATGTTGCTGTTTCACTTCTGCTTTCACCTGCTCTATCAAAGTCTCGATGTCTGCGGCAGTCGCACCACCTAGATTTACTATAAAGTTGGCATGTTTTTCCGAGACACTCGCCATCCCTACGGTGCGTCCCTTGAGTCCGGCACTCTCGATCAGTCGTGCCGCATAATCACCCTCGGGATTACGAAATACCGAGCCGGCATTGGGCTGCTGAGTCGGCTGAGTGGCGCCGCGTTGTGCCAGTAGTTTTTTATTTGCCTCCAGCAGACCCTGTGCATCGCCTTCGGTAAGTCGCAGAGTCGCAGCCACAAACCACTCACCTGCTGGCGCCGTTACCTGTCGATAAGCAACCTCAAACTCCGTAGCAGAGCGTGTGTGTAAGTTGCCAGCGCGATCCAGCATCTCTACTGACTCCACCAGCCTCCAGGTCTCGCCACCAAAGCATCCGGCGTTCATTGCCAAAGCCCCGCCCATGGTGCCGGGAATGCCACAAAGAAACTCCGCACCGGCCAGTCCTTCGCGTGCACAAAAACGGGCCACCCTTGCACAACTCACACCACACTCCACGCGCACATGAAGATCATCAATGCGGCTCATCTCATTCAACACACCGCTGGTGGCGATAACGGTGCCACGAATACCGCCATCGCGAACCAGTATGTTGCTGCCAAGACCAAGCCAGAATAGAGGTTCATCGGCAGGGCGCTGCGACAGGAAAAACGCCAGGTCCGCGATATCTGCGGGCTGGTAATAACAGTCAGCCGGGCCACCAACACGCCAGGTGGTGTGGCGAGCCATCGGCTCGTCCTGTAACAACTTGCCGCGTAGTGGCTGTTGCTGCTGTGCTGCCATCATTGCTGCGCCGCCAGCTGTTGTGCCAACGTTTGTGCCGCGGCACCGATATCTCCGGCGCCCATGGTGATCACCACATCCCCCTCCTGCAGCACACCACTCAGGGTATGCGGCAGATCGGCGATCTCGCCAACAAAGATCGGATCCACCTGACCACGTGCGCGGATAGCACGACACAGCGCACGACTGTCGGCACCGGCGATCGGCTGCTCACCGGCAGCGAAGACCTCCTGCACCAGCAACACATCGACCTCACACAGCACCTCGGTAAAGTCCTCAAACAGATCGCGAGTTCGGGTATAACGGTGCGGTTGAAAAGCAACCACCAGACGACGATCAGGCCAGGCGGCACGGGCGGCCTGAATGGTTGCCGCCACCTCGCGTGGATGGTGACCGTAGTCATCCACCAATTGCACCTTGCCCTCCCCGATAGCAACCTCACCATTAAGCGTGAAACGACGGCCCACCCCGGTAAAGTGCTCCAGGCCACGACAAATCGCCTCATCACTGACGCCCACCTCATGGGCCACAGCAATCGCCGCGAGTGCGTTGAGGACGTTGTGCTTACCCGGCATATGCAACGAAACCTGCAACCACTCAGACTGACCGGGACGGCTCACAGTAAAGTGGGTATAAAGTCCTTCCTGTCGCAGGTTCGTCGCACGAATATCGGCATCACTGTCGATACCATATGTGATCACCTGGCGGGTCACCTCGGGAAGGATCCCCTTCACCTCGTCATCATCCAGACACATCACCGCAATTCCGTAAAATGGCAGGTGGTGCAGAAAATCGATAAAGGTCTGGCGCAACTTGCCGAAGTCGCCGCCATAGGTCTCCATGTGATCCGCATCGATGTTGGTCACTATGGCCGTCATCGGTTGCAGGTAGAGGAAGGAGGCATCGCTTTCATCCGCCTCGGCCACCAGGAAATGACCGCTGCCAAGCCGGGCATTGGTGCCGGCACTATTGAGGCGGCCACCGATCACAAAGGTCGGGTCGAGCTCACCCTCGGCCATCAGGCTGGCAACCAGACTGGTGGTGGTGGTCTTGCCGTGAGTACCGGCCACCACTATACCATGACGAAAACGCATGATCTCGGCCAGCATCTCGGCGCGCGGCACAATAGGAATGCGACGGGCACGTGCCTCAATCACTTCCGGATTGGTTTCATTTACCGCCGTAGAGGTAACCACCACATCGCAGTCGTTAATATTTTTATCGTCGTGACCAATGTGGATGGTCGCCCCCATCCCGGCCAGGCGTTGGGTAACCGCATTTTCACGCAGGTCAGAACCGCTCATCTCGTAACCGAGATTCAGCAATACCTCGGCAATGCCACCCATACCGGAGCCACCGATACCAATCATGTGGATATGGCGAATACGCCCCATGCCGTTGTGATGTTGCGCGTTCATGCCTTCACCTCGTGATTAAAACCAGCCTGTTCAAGACACGCGGTGGCTACCACTGCTGTCGCCTCAGGCCTGGCCAGTCGATGCGCGTTTTGCGCCATCGCCATTAATTTTTTTCTTCCTGCATCTACATCACTGCAATAGCCGCAGAGCAGATCTACCAATGACGCCGAGGTAAGGTCACATTGCTGCACCAGCTGCGCTGCCCCCTGCTCAACCAGGTAGCCAGCGTTGGCACTCTGGTGGTCATCCACCGCGTAGGGGTAGGGCACTAAAATTGATGCCACTCCGGCCGCGGCCAGTTCGCTAACGGTGAGAGCACCGGCACGGCAGATCACCAAATCGGCCCATGCATACTGCGCCGCCATATCATCGATAAACGCCATCACCTCTGCGCTTATCCCGGCCTTGTTGTACGCATCACGTGTTACTTCCAAATGGCGCTTGCCACTCTGATGGTGCACCCTGGGACGAATCGCCTCGGGCATCGCTGCCAGCGCCTCGGGAATCATTTCGTTTAGTGCCAGGGCGCCGAGGCTGCCTCCGACGACCAGCAGACGCAGCGGCCCTTCACGTCCGGCAAAACGCTCCTCGGGTGATACCAGTGCAGCAATCTCGCTGCGAACCGGGTTGCCGTAATGACTCACATTTTTACCTGCAAAGGTCTCCGGGAAGGCCTCCAGCACACGATTGGCAATGCGCGACAGCAGACGGTTGGTCAGCCCGGCAATAGCATTCTGCTCGTGAATTAGCAGCGGTATTCCACTCAGCTTTGCCGCCACACCGCCAGGACCGGTAACAAAACCGCCCATTCCTAATACCGCCTGCGGGCGACGGCGACGCATCACACCCAGTGCCTGCACAATAGCGCGAGTGATACGTAGCGGTGCGGCCAGCCATCCGAGCAGGCCGTTGCCACGCAAACCGGCGATGGAGATGTAATCGATCTCAAATCCGTTGGCAGGAACCAGCTCCGACTCCATGCCACGGTGGGTACCCAGCCAGCTCACCTGGTGGCCATGCTCAGTCAAATAATGAGCCACAGCCAGTGCCGGAAAGACGTGACCACCCGTACCACCAGCCATGATCAGAATGCGTACGCCGCTCATACCGCCGTCCTCTGGGTAACGCCACGTTTAGGTGTCTCCAACGCAACCCGCAGCACCAGCGCAACAGCGGCACACATCACCACAATACTGCTGCCACCGTAGCTCATCAGCGGCAGGGTCAAACCTTTAGTCGGCAGTAGCCCCATGTTCACGCCCATGTTGATAAAGGCCTGCATCGCGAACCATAGTGCGATGCCGTAACAAAGATGGGCGCCGTAGCCCAAACCCGCCTCGGCCGCATTACGACCGATGCGAAAGATACGTGCAATCAGCAACACAAACAGCAGTACAACGACACTCGCACCAACGGTGCCCAGCTCCTCGGCCAGCACCGCGTAGACAAAATCGGTGTGTGCTTCAGGCAGATAGAACAGTTTCTGCACACTGGCGCCCAGGCCAACACCGAACCACTCACCACGACCAAAGGCGATCAACGCCTGAGTCAACTGGAAACCGCTATTAAAAGGATCGGCCCAGGGATTGAGAAAGGCGGTGAGGCGTTCCATACGGTAGGGCGATGAGATCGCCAGCAGCGCCATCGCCCCCAGTGCCATCGACACCAGTACGCCAAACAGCCACAGCCTCACCCCACCGAGGAACATCATTCCCAGTGCGGTTGCCATAATCACCACCGTGGCTCCGAAGTCGGGCTGGCGCAACAACAACACGGCAAACACCAGCACCAGCCCCATCGGCTTGAGGAATCCACCTATGGTGTTGCGTACTTCATCACCGCGACGCATAAGGTAACCGGCCAGGTAAACGATCATCGCAAACTTCACCAGCTCTGAGACCTGCAGGTTAAACGGTCCGAGCAGTAACCAGCGGGTAGAGCCGTTGACAGTACGGCCCAGACCCGGAATGAACAGTGCAACCAGCAACACCAGAGAGGCGATGATCAGCATCGGCCCCAACCGCTCCCAGACCGACAGAGGAATTCTCCAGGCAACCCAGGCGATGGTAATCCCCATGCCCACGTAGAGCAGCTGCCGGGTAAGGTAGTAACTGGCATCACCAGTCTGCCGCTCAGCAATGCCGACCGAGGCGGAGGCGATCATCACCAGACCGATCCCCAGCAACAGCAGTGCGGTAGAGAGCAACGTCCAGTCGACACATTGCTCCAGTGGATTACGACGCACTGACTCGGGCAGCACCGGGCGCAGCATCAGTTGAACCCAGGCGGCGCTCATGAGTTGTCCTCCATCACCGCCGCGACGAAGGCCTCACCCCGTTCAATATAGTTACGGAACATGTCGAAGCTGGCGCAGGCCGGTGAGAGCAGTACACTGTCACCTGGCTTTGCAAGTTTGCGCGCCTTAATCACCGCATCGTTCATATCAGCAGCCATCACCAGCGGCGCGGCACGAAGCAGTACCGACTCAATGAGTTTCGCATCCTCCCCCATCAGCACCACCGCACGGGCACGCTGCTCGACGACTGAACGCAGTGGCATGAAATCCTGTCCCTTCGCCTGCCCACCGGCAATCAACACCACCTTCTCGCCCGGCAGACCGTCTAACGCCGCCAGGGTGGCACCGACGTTGGTGCCCTTGGAATCCTCGTAATAGTTCACGCCGTTCTGCTCAGCGATCCACTGACAGCGATGGGGCAGACCGGGGAACTCACGCAGCACCTCAAGCATCGCCTTCATCTCAAGACCGACTGCCTCACCCAGAGCCAGTGCCGCCAGTGCATTCGACCAGTTGTGGCGGCCCGGCATCTTCATCTCCGCGACATTCATCAGTGGCTCACTGCCCTTGGCGAGGAAGGTCTCGCCATCACGCTCCAGCAGGCCGAAATCCTCTGCACCATCAAGGCCGAAGGTGACTACGTTACGGTTGCCTGGCTGCATCGCCATCACCTGCTCATCGTCACGATTCAGTACCACCACACCGTCACCGTTAAACACGCGCTGTTTGATCGCCGCGTAGTGTTCGACGTTACCGTGGCGATCCAGATGATCTTCGCTGATGTTAAGTAGCACTGCGGCAGCGGCATTCAATGAAGTGGTCACCTCCAGCTGGAAGCTGGAGAGCTCGAGCACATAAAGATCGGGTGCCTGCTCCTCTAAAAGATCCAGCGCCGGGGTGCCGATGTTGCCGCCGACACGTACCTGCTTACCCGCCGTCTTCGCCATCTCACCTACCAGTGTGGTAACGGTACTCTTGCCGTTGGAACCGGTAATCGCGACCACCGGGGCATCGACGTGACGGGCGAAGAGTTCGATATCCCCCAGCACCTCAATACCGGCAGCGATAGCCGCTGCAATAGCCGAATGCTGCGGGGCCACACCGGGGCTAAGCAGCAGGCGCTCGGCACTCAACAGCAGCGCCTCATCAAACTCACCAC
>JBFFJV010000013.1:0-17755 GCA_041555695.1 Thiohalomonadaceae bacterium
AGACGATGGCACTGGTACAGATGCAGGATATGTTACGTCACGCCTACGATAACAAGTATGCGGTGGGTGCCTTCGATGTGGTCAGCCTGGAGCTACTGCAAGGGGTGATTAATGCGGCGGAACAGTGCCGTGCCCCGGTGATCCTTGGTCTGGCCGAGCCGCACTTGAAGCACTGTGATATTGAACTGTTGGCCCCGGCAGTAGAGGCGGCGGCCCGACGCAGCAGTGTGCCGGTAGCGATTCACTATGACCATGGTAGTGGTGTCGAGGGGGCAACACAGGGGATACGTCACGGTTGTAATGGGGTGATGGTCGATGCCTCGCACCTGCCGTTGCAGGAGAATATTGAGCGCACTAAAAAAGTTGTGGCGATGGCACATGACTGTGGGGTACCAGTTGAGGCGGAGCTTGGTTATGTACCGGATAGTGGCGATGAGCTGATATTTACCTCAGTGGAGGAAGCGCGTGGTTTTGTGCGTCTGACGGGTGTTGATTTTCTCGCGGTCTCCATAGGTACGGCGCATGGACGACATAGTGGTAAGCCCCGTTTAGATTATCAGCGACTGCGCCAGATCAATGAGGCACTACAGATCCCGCTGGTGTTACATGGCAGCTCGGGTCTTAGTGATGATCAGTTCAGGCGTCTTATCGCCAATGGCATTGCCAAGGTCAATTACTTTACGGCGATCACCGATCGTGCCGCCGGGATGATGCGCGACAATGCTCGCGATAAAGACGACGGTTACCTTAAATTATTCTCCGGGGTTCGCGAAGGGGTGGAGCAGGAGGCTGACCGCCTGATGCGCGTATGGGGCTCTGCGGGGCGTGCTGCCGAGGTAATCGAACAGTGTCGTTCCTGGCAGGGCGTGGAGTATGTTTTGAAATTTAACCTGCCAGGTGCTGATGCCGAAGAAGTGGAGATGATCACACGCCGTGGTCAAAAGCTACTGTCGCAGCTGCCCGGCGTGCGAGAGGTGATTGTCGGTGAGGCCTTGAATGAGTTGACGCCGCAACGTCACTGTCTGCAGCTGCGCCTGGTTAGCGCCGAGGTGCTTGAGACCCTGCAACGCCATCCGGATTTTCTCAGCTTTAGCCGGCGCTATCTGCAGGACGGGGCTGCTGATGTGAGTCGTGCCAGCTATCTGCAACAGCAGGTCGCCTGATGAGGCGGGGCTAAAAGTGCCCTAATCTGAATACTCAATACTTGTCGTGTTTACGACAATGTCTGATATCACACCGTCTATGACGGATGTGAAAACTTCTAAGCTGTTGAATCTGCACTAATATTTTGGTGGCACGCTGGTTGCTGTAACACGACTATGTGTAATCAGTTTCAGGCTTAATTATGTCCGGCAGCAAGCAACCAGTAATCATTGACGATACCACCCTGCGTGACGGTGAGCAGACCGCGGGGGTTGCCTTTACCCTGACAGAGAAGATCGCCATTGCCACCGTTCTGGATGGCCTGGGGGTGCCGGAGCTGGAGATTGGTATCCCCGCGATGGGGGAGGAGGAGTGCGACGATATTCGGGCCATCGCGGCTGAGAATCTTTCTGCCGAGATACTGGTCTGGTGCTGACTGAATGAGCGTGACCTGTGGTGGACACATTCTTCCCTCCAAATTCCCAATAACTCAGAGGATCATACCTCCTGTATCGATTACATATATTTATGGTGGTTTTGTAACGGATGTTGTCTACTTCTATCCGTGGTCGATAGCCGGTACAATCGGTGAAATTCATACCATGTTTCCCATACATATATACAAATAAACCGGAGTTGGATGATGCCTGTCGACACACGGAGTCGTGGCCGATTTATCCATTATAATCTTATAGTTATTGTGTTTCTTTTGCTCTGTGGATGCAGTAATGACAGCCGTTCTCCGCTTCGAGTCGGTACCGCATTATGGCCTGGCTATGAACCACTGCACCTGGCGGCTAATCTGGGCTATATCGATTCGCAGAGTATCGTTCTGGTTGATTCGATCTCTCCCCATGGCTCTATTCAGGGTATAAGAAATGGCGATCTTGATGCGGTGGCACTGACTCTGGATGAGGTGCTGTTGCTGGTAGACCAGGGGGTAGCATTGAAGGTGGTGCTGGTCTTTGACTTTTCTAATGGTGGTGATGCACTCCTTGCGACAAAGGGCATTGACGATGTTGCCATGCTTAAAGGCAAGCGTATCGGGCTGGAGTCGACTGCCCTGGGCACCTATCTGCTTAGCCGTGCACTCGAGCAGCACGGGTTGGATTTGGAGGATGTTGAAAAGTACCACATTAAGGTGAGTGGTCATCGTCAGGCCCTGGAGCGGGGTGAGGTGGATGCAGTGGTAACCTTTGATCCGGTTCGAAGTGAGCTACTGGCTGCAGGTGCCAGGGAGATTTTCTCCAGTCGTGACATTCCCAATGAGATCGTGGATGTACTGGCAGTTCGCGAAAGTTATATTAATCAGCATCCTCAGCGTGTGCATGAACTCATCAATGGCTGGTATCAGGCTCTGGATTACTTTTCAGCCCAGCCTCAGGCTGCTGCTGAAATTATGGGTAAGCGGCTGCGACAGAGCCCTGCTGAGGTATTGCAGGGGTTTACCGGTATCAAGCTGCCAGGCCGTGTTGAAACACGGGCCTTGATGCACACTGAGGGCGAAATGGAACCACCATTATATATAGCAACACGCCGTTTATACGCAACGATGCGCAAACAGCAGATGCTTCTCGGAAAGTTCGATATCGATTCAATAATCACTCCTGATTATCTTAATTAAGGCTAGTACCGTGTTTAAGTACACTCTTCCACTGCGTTACCTGATACCTGTTCTGCTGCTGCTGTTCTCTGTGCTTACCGTGCTTGCTGGTTTTGTTTCGGGTCGAAGCGAGATGGTTGATACGGTGCGCAAGCAGGTAGAAAGTCACTTCGTTCAACGGTTACACCTTAGTCAGCACATACTTGAAGAGATGCTTCGAAGTGATAACCACGGCGTGATCAACCCCTACATCTCAGCCTTTGGCATGGTGCGTAATAACCGTCTCGCCGTTTTAGTCGATGATGATGGAGTAGTGATTGCGGCAACCACGCTAAAGTTTGTCGGGCAGCCATGGGAGCTTGTTAGCTCGATGGCTGATAAGGTCTTCCTGCAAAGCATCGGCGATAATGCAGACAAGGTGGTTACACACCTGGACGGTGAACAGCTGATTCAGGGCTATATCAAGGTATGTGGCAATGATGGTTATGCCGCGATTCGGCGCCACGGATGTGGATTTTTCTATCAGGTTCAGGATATCAGTGTCGCGCTAAGTGCCGCAGAGAGTGCGGCGATGCGCCAGGCCTCATTTACCGGTATTGGTGGTCTGCTGGTCACTTTAATACTGACCATGATTCTCTACCGGCTGGTGACCCGTCGAAGTGAACACATGATTGAGGCAACCCAACGCTTCAGTAATGGTGAAACGACGGTACGTACCGGGATGAGAGGGAAAGATGAGCTGGCCTGTGTAGGGCAGGCCCTGGACTCAATGTTTCAACGTGTTAATGATAACCAGAAAAAGTTACAGGATAGTGAGGCGAGTTTGAATCGTGCCCAGGAAATTGCGCACCTTGGCAACTGGGAATGGGAAATAGAGGCCGGAACACTGCGCTGGTCAGATGAGATATTTCGAATATTCGGCTGGGTGCCGCAGAGCTTTGAGCCAGATTACGAACATTTCATGAACGTGATTCACCCGGAAGACCGGGAGAAGGTACAGGACGCCGTGGCGCTGGCTATTGGTGATGAGGGGGCCGATTATCGCGTTGAACACCGTATTGTCCTGGAAGACAGAAGTATACGTTACATACAGGAGAATGGTCATGTCAGCCGTGATGCCGATGGTAAGGCTATCGGAATGATTGGAACGGTGCTCGACATTACTGAGCGGGTAAAGGCTGAAGAGGAGCTGGAGCTGTTTCAGCTGATGATCGAGAAGAGTGCAGACCCGGTTTTCCTCATTGATATCGATGATGATTTCCGTATGGCCTATGTTAATGAGGCCGCAGTAAGGCACTTCGGGGTGTCGCGTGATGAGATACTGCAGTGGCATATCCCGGACTGGGATCCCAATTTTAGCTACGATCAGTTACCAGCACACCATGCCAGTATGCTGGATCATCCTGGAATGACCATTGAGTCGCTGCACCGGGTGAAAGGAGGCGAGCTGGTTCCGGTGGAGATCTCACTCAATCCCATCCGCTATCGTGGAAGAAATTGTCATTTCGGCTACTTCAAGAATATAAGCGGCCGCAAGGAGGTAGAGCGTGAGCTGAACCTGGCTAAAGAGCAGGCAGAGGAGGCAACCCGTACCAAGTCAGAATTCCTGGCAAATATGAGTCATGAAATTCGTACCCCGATGAATGCCATCATCAATCTCAGTTATCTGCTGCAAGAAGAGGTGCAGTTACCAGCACGCACTCTGGATTACATTAAAAAGATAGAAGTTTCAGCCAATCACCTGCTGGGCATCATTAACGATATTCTCGACTTCTCCAAGATTGAGGCGGGAAAACTCACGCTTGAGCGTGCGCCTTTTTCTCTGTATCAGATGCTCGATTCTCTCTCTACGGTGATCGGATATCGCGTGGTGGATAAAAATATTGAAGTGCTGTTCCGTATTCACCCACAGGTGCCAAATTACCTCTATGGTGATGTGCTTCGTATTACACAGATTCTTACTAATCTGGTGAGTAATGCTGTTAAGTTTACGGATGAGGGGGAGGTCGTTTTATCGGTTCAGCCAGGGGAGCAGAGCGCGGGCCGGGCGGGAGTTGAATTTATCGTCACTGATACCGGGCGTGGGATGAGTGATGAGGAGCAACACCGTCTGTTTCAGGCCTTTAGCCAGGCGGACAGTTCCATCTCCAGAAAATATGGGGGAACCGGGCTGGGTCTGGTGATTACCCAACGTCTGGTTGAGATGATGGGAGGGACGGTTAGCGTTGAGAGCCATAAGGGACGTGGTAGCCGATTTCGTGTCTCATTAAAACTGGAGATCAATCAGGAGCAGTCTACTCAGGCCATTAATGAGGGTTACCCGGATCTCTCAAAACTACGTGTCCTGGTGGCCGATGACAATGAAACCGCGCGCGAGGTATTCAGGGAAAACTTAAGCTCCTTTGGTGTAAAAACTGAGCTCTTTGCGAGCGCCAGTGAGCTACTGGAACATCTGCAGGAGCAAAGCAGTGAGGGAGGTATGCCCTGTGATGCTGTGATTCTTGACTGGAAGATGCCGGGCATCGACGGTGCTGAGGCTGCCCGTGTTATTCGCAATGAATTAAAGTTGGAGTCTCAGCCGAAAATCCTTCTGTGCACGGCCTATGGGGCTGGTGCTGCCATTGATCAAGTTGAGCAGGGGGTGATCGACGCGACTCTTAGCAAGCCTTTCAGCCCTTCATCGCTACTCGATAGCCTGGTCGATATGATGGGCTTCAATGTGCCACCAAGACTACGTTCAAGTACTGGACTGTATGATGCATTAAAGGAACAACTGGAACGCAGAAAAGGGGCGCACATTCTGGTTGTTGAGGACAACGATATTAATCAGGAGATCGCCCGTCAGCTGTTACAGCGGGTAGGTATGCAGGTTACCGTAGCGGCACTGGCCAGTGAGGCCTTCACCGCACTGGAGGAGCAGAAATTCGATTTGATTTTCATGGATATTCAGATGCCTGAAATGGATGGCCTGGAGGCAACCCGTCATATCCGCCGATTCGAAAAGTTTGCCTGTCTCCCGATCGTCGCGATGACGGCACATGCGATGGAACGAGACCGGCAACTGAGTTTGGCGGCCGGGATGAACGACCATTTAACTAAACCGATAAATCCATCAGAACTCTATCATGCTGTTGTCAGTTGGATCGCCCCGGGTATCGACGATACTATGCAAGGTGATGAGGCTGAGGAAGATACGATGATCGAGAAGCTGATTTCAGCGAATTCAATTCCGGGTATCAATTTTGAGCAGGGGCTCAGCAAGCTGGGTGGTAATCACACCCTGTACCGTCAATTGCTGACAAAATTCCGACAGCGTAATCTTCATTCTGATAACGACATCGCAACCGCTATCGCGGATAATCGGTTTGATGAGGCGAGAGAGCTCGTACATGCGGTGAAGGGCGTAGCAGGCAACCTTGGGGCAGAACAGCTGTTTTTAGTGGCCCAGAAGCTGGAGCAGGCGTTATTGGCATCGCAGGATGAGGCGGCTGTAAGCAAGTTGCTTGAGGCGTATATTGATGAGCATCAGCGGGTTATGAAAGGACTTGAGACTGCAGATGGCGAGCACGGTGCCCAGGAGATTAGTGAACTTGACGTTACATCAGTGAATAGACTGCTGGGTGAGTTAATGCAATATATCGATAGTGACCTGGGTGCCAGTATGGAAATTGCAACGGCACTGGGTAAAAAGATGCGCAATACCCTACTGGATAGTGAATACACGGCACTTGAATCTGCACTCTCAGACTTTAATATCGAGGCTGCAAAGGATTGTCTGGTATCGATTCAACAGCATATCGCGGAGGAGCCGTTGCAATGAGTGTTCAACCACTGGCAGAAAATGTTCGAAAGAAGGTGTTGCTGGTTGATGACTCACCGGAAAACATCCGTGTCCTGCTTGAGGTGTTAAAGAATGAGTATCAGGTAATTGCAGCGAAAGATGGCATCAAGGCGCTGGAGATGGCTTCCCAGACGCCACAGCCCGACATTATCCTGCTTGATGTGCTGATGCCGGAAATCGACGGCTACGAAGTCTGCCGTCGGTTAAAACAGGATAGCAAAACACGCGATATTCCCGTGATCTTTGTCACTGCCCTGGCCGAAGATGTGAGCGAAGAGAAGGGCTTCAATGCCGGGGCGGTCGATTATATTACCAAGCCCATCAGTCCGGCCATTGTGCGGGCTCGTGTGCGTACCCATCTCGCCTTGAAACATGCGCAATGCCAGCTCGAGGAACAGAATAAGTCACTGATCGAGGCGGCTTTGTTGCGAGAGGATGTCGAGCGCATTATGCAGCACGATCTAAAGGGGCCTCTTACTACTATTATCGGAATGCCATCACTACTGTTGAATAAAGACAACATTACACCGCAGCAGAAAGAGACGCTTAACCTCATAAAGGAGGCGGGCTACTTGATGTTGGGCATGATTAACAGTTCACTCGACCTCTACAAAATGGAGGTGGGTAGCTACCAGTACAAACCGCAGCAAATTGATCTGTTACAGGTAGTGCGCAAGGTGTTTGCCGAGTGCCATAACCTGAGTGTGGCTCATGAGATAAGCCTGCACCTCAGTCTCAATGGCGAGGAGCCCGCTAGTGACGCCCGGTTTCCTGTACTGGCCGAAGAGCTACTTAGTCACACCATGCTCTCAAACTTAATTAAGAATGCGGTGGAGGCTGCCGTAACCGGTAGCACGGTTGAAATTGCACTGGATCGCAACAATGGGGTGCCAACGATACGTATCCATAATAGCGGCGAGGTTCCTGCGGAAATTCGTGAACGCTTCTTCGAGAAGTATGTCACCGTTGGCAAAGATGCAGGCACCGGGCTCGGTACCTATTCGGCCTATATGGCGGCAAAGACCCAGGGCGGTACAATTTCTCTGGATAGCTCCGTGCCCGGTGAAACGGTGATCACGGTACAATTAAACAGCCAGTAAGCTTACATACCAAGCTGCGAGAAAAAATCATTCCCCTTGTCATCAACAATAATGAAGGCGGGGAACTCTTTTACCTCGATACGGTAGACAGCTTCCATTCCCAACTCCGGATAGTCAATAATTTCAGAACGGGTGATACTCTGTTCGGCCAGTATCGCCGCTGCACCGCCTATCGATCCCAGATAGAAGCCACCATGTTTCCGGCATGACTCCGTCACCTGGCGGCTGCGGTTGCCCTTCGCCAGCATCACCATGGAGCCGCCGTGTCGCTGGAATAACTCTACGTAGCTATCCATGCGTCCTGCGGTGGTCGGCCCAAAGGAGCCGGAAGCATAACCCTCGGGTGTCTTGGCAGGTCCGGCATAGTAGACGATGTGGTTTTTGAAATAGTCGGGGAGCTCCTCACCTCTATCAAGCTTTTCTTTCAGCCTGGCATGGGCAATGTCGCGGGCGACGATGATCGGACCACTGAGCAGCAGTCGGGTCGTGGTTGGATAGCTGGATAACTCAGCACGGATCTCATCCATCGGCCGGTTGAGGTCGATCTTCACCACCTCATCGGAAAGCTCATCAGAGCTGGCCTCGGGAAGATATCTGGCCGGATTGCGCTCCAGCTCTTCCAGCCAGATACCGTCCTTATTAATCTTGCCAAGGATATTGCGATCCGCCGAGCAGGAGACTCCGATGCCTACCGGGCAGGAGGCGCCGTGTCGTGGCAAGCGGATAATGCGTACATCATGGGCAAAATACTTTCCGCCGAACTGTGCCCCAATGCCTAACTCCCGGGTGAGTTGTAGTACCTCTTTTTCAAGTACGCGATCACGAAATGCCTGGCCAAATTCGTTGCCGCTCTCAGGCAGACTGTCGAGATAGCGGGCAGAGGCGAGTTTGACCATCTTCAGGTTGGCCTCGGCAGAGGTGCCGCCGATGACAATAGCGAGGTGATACGGCGGGCAGGCTGCGGTGCCGAGCAGTGGCAGCTTGTTACGCAGAAATTGCATCATGCTCTCAGGGTTGAGCAGCGCCTTGGTCTCCTGAAACAGAAAGGTTTTGTTGGCCGAACCTCCGCCCTTGGTGATAAAGAGGAATTTGTAGCTGTCGCCGTCTACCGCCTCAATGTCGATTTGTGCCGGCAGGTTGGTACCGGTGTTGCTTTCCTCATACATGCTAAGCGGGGCGATCTGTGAGTAACGCAGGTTATCTTCGGCATAAGTCTGATAGATCCCCTGCGACAGCGCCTTGCGGTCATCATTGCTCCAGATCTGCTGTCCCTTTTTCGCCATTACAATCGCCGTGCCGGTATCCTGACAGCCCGGCAATATCATACCGGCGGAAATATTGGCATTTTTCAATAGCTCTGTGGCGACGAAGCGGTCATTGGCCGTTGCCTCCGGGTCGTCAAGGATATTGCGTAGTTGTTGCAGGTGTGTGGGGCGATATAAATGGGAGACGTCCTTAATCGCCTCTGCGGCCAGCAGGCTGAGTGCTTCAGGAGCAATTCTGATGAGTGGTTTACCGTCGAATTCGCCCAGCGAAATATGTTCCGCGCTCAGTAGTCGGTAGCGGGTATCGTCCTGACCAAGCGGGTAGGGTTCGGTGTAGCGAAACTCTTTCATAGCAAACAGGCCTGCGGCTTAAGTGGGAGTAGCAGGGATTATCGCCAATCGCCATGAGAAGAACAAATGGCTGTTGCCGTGTTGCCAGGGTTATCTTATGCCGTGGTCGTATTTGGCCGCCTGCGAAGGCTGTTGATAATGGCGCTGTCATGGATTACTTCGTAGAAGTAGCGTCCCTCTACAGCGGGGCATTCATCGAGTCGGTATTCCGGATCGTATACCTTTACCGGTGCCTGGCGGATGATCAGGCTGCTGCTAGTCCCGTCAATCCCGGGGACCTTGATGGCGTAGAGTCGACTGTCCTGCTTATTGGCCAGTTTGTTAACGATACGTTTCGGGCTCAGTTCCTTGTACAGCAGTTTGAAGACCTCGGCCTCAATGAGGATGCCATTAAGGTTATAGATCATATCCTTTTGCACCTTTTCGCCATGACCCAATGCCCGCTCCGAGGGCTGGTATACCTCGACCTGAGAAGGCGGTGCCTGTTGCCGCTCACGCCAGTTACGAACGCCCCAGGCACAGGCAGAGAGTCGATCGGCCCGGTTAATTGCCGGAGAAATGGTGATTTTGTGATCGCCATCGAAGAGAAAACGGGGTGATTCGTTGCAATAGGCAATGCCGATCCCGAGTTCCAGCTCCGGCAGACCGTAGCAGAGTAGTTCCTTGTTCTGTCGAGCTACAATTTCGAGAATGTCTGCAGCCAGGGCACAGGCTCGACTGGCAATGAGGTGAGCTTGCTGTGAACCGGCGTAGTTGTTGAGTATCAGGATGACGGCATCCCCCTCGATAAATACCTTCTCTGCACCGAAGTCGTTAATTACCTCATTAATCGGTGAGAAGAAGTTGCGATCAAAGTGGGTAGCAGGATTGAGTGCCAGTTGGTTGAGTCTGTCGGTTACCTCGGTAGAACCGCGCAGATCGGCTTTAATGATAATATGAGAACGAATGGCAGTCTGCTCACTGCTCTTCTCCTCCTGCAGCAGAAACTCATAGAGAGTGAAATTCGCACGGGATGTCTGAATCGACTTTTCGTCCTGCAGCAGTTTTATCTCATTTGCGGCATGGTGGTATTTGTAGAGCAGCTGCAGGTCACGGCGGTAGCGGGAAAAGTCCTTAACAAAATTGAATAGATGTTTTTGCAGCAGGCTGTTATGTGACTTGCGTATAGCCTCCCAACTCCTGGTGATGTCGCCACTTAGCGCCTGCACACCGGCACCACGTTTGATCTGGTTTAGGCGTTGTTGCAGCTCTTTTCTGCTTTCACTTTCAAGTAGTAGTGCAACCATGGAGGCGGGGGAAACCTCCGGGTTTGTTCTGTTTAGTATGGAGCGGGCCTCGTATACCGCGACAATCCAACGGGCCAGTCCTGCCTTATTCAGGCTTTGCTCCACCCGGTCCGCAAGACGTTGCTGAAAGCGCAGTTGTGAGCGGTAGGTGTAGTATTTACGCCATTGCTTGAAACGGTTGATGTCAGCCATCTTCGATTTTGACCACTGCTGATCGAAAAGGATGGTGGCGTTGGCAGGGTGTGCCAGCACCGAAGGGCGAGATAGCGTTGCCGAGGTTGTGTGATGGTTATCGAAATTGCGGCTGCCGGTGTTGTGTTCGTCCGTTTCGTCTGCAGTGATAAGTTTGAGATAGTCATGTAACAGGTCATCAAGCACACGATCTATTTCTAAAAAACTCATTGCTGCATATTTGCTATGACCGAACAGCAGGTAGTGGCTGAACTGTACAGGCTCAATGTCAGCACTGTTAGAGGTGACAAGGTGTGAGCGTAGAGCGTCGATGGCAAAGGAACGGGATTCTCCGAGAAAACCCTTTACTCCTTTGTCCAGATTATTCAGCTGATTTTCAATTAATCCTTCAAACATTAACTGATTGACGCGGGCGGTGATGATATCCTGCTGCCGAAATAACTCCACCACATAGCGACTGTCATGATTGCCACCAATACCTCGTTTATGGTGTTCCTGTATGGCTTCTTTCGCCTGACGCACCCGGGCCGCAACACAGTTGGTCACCTCTCCATGGATAAACCTGAGAAGTGAGATATAAAGCAGGTCAACCAGTTGTGGTTCACCGCTTCCTTTGGCCTTGTGCAGTGCCTCCTGATGGAGTGCCAGAAAGGATTTTCTTAGCGGTTTGAACAGCAGACTGGAAATGGTTTGGCTGGGCTTATTCTGCTGCAAACCGCTAAGCACGACATTAACAAGGCGCTGTATGATGACGGTGCTGTTACGGCAGAATTCGGGACTGAGGTGCACATCGATATGGATATTGTTGACACCACGAGGCAGTGGAGAGAAGTCCAGGCTGGCTGTTGAGGCACGCATTAGGGAGAGCCTGCTGCTGACACGTGTAGAGCCACTGAACAGTACATAGATTAGCAGCATGAAGCCAGCCATTAGTGCCAGGTCTGCGACCCCCGCTTTAAGGCTAAATGCCTCGAATAAGCGCAGCTCCACACTACTTTGGATATTCCCTCGCAGTATGTAGTCGAATGCATAGGAGAGGATGCCGCCCGCGGTCAGTTGCAGACCGAGTATCGTGCGGATGGTGATAAAGTGAAAGTGCGAATTCCAGCGTGAGATCAGCAGGGGGATGGTGATCAGGCCACTGATCAGCATCCAGGAGGTGCTATTGAGTAGTGCTGCATTAAACTGTTGCGCTGTGATGCCGCTATTTTTGAGTATGGTCACGACGAGACCAGCTTTTACAAAACTGATGTTATCGCTCAGCTGACTCAGCTGGATGGCAAATTTCGTAATCTGGTCGAGAAGGAAAACGGTAATGGATATCCAGATGACTCTCATGCTGTTATGTCGCATCCCTGGTATTAGTCGCGTAAGTCTAGTGCTATACGCATTGTTTTTAAGGGGATTTTACCTCAACGTGAAGGGCAGGGATAGATTGGTAAAAGGGAACTGGTTAGCAGAATTAAAATACAACTGTGGCCATCCATGGCCAGCAGGTTAAATCCCGCTGTTGTGAACGCTCTCAATGACGGTTTCTGCCGTTTTTGCCAGGGCCTGTCGCTCGGCCTGGTGCAGATTTGCCTCTAACACCTTTTCAACACCACCGGCACCGATCACAACTGGCACACCCAGGAAGTAGCCGGTGACGCCATATTCTCCTTCACATTGAGCAGAGGAGGAGATCACGCGCTTCTTGTCACCCAGATAGGCCTCGACCATCTCCATAATGGAACCGGCAGAGCTGATGTAGGCGCTGCCGTTGCCCAGCAGCTGTACGATCTCGGTACCCGCCTCCTTGGTGCGTGCCACGACGTGCTCGATCTGCTCCGCGCTGAGCAGGTCAGTGATGGCGATGCCGGCAATACTGGCGGTACTGACCAACGGCACCATGGTGGGACCGTGACCACCAATTACCATGCATGAGACATCCTTTACCGAGAGGCCTGTCTCCTCAGCGATAAAGCTCTGGAAGCGACCGCTATCGAGAGCGCCGGAGAGCCCGACTACCTGCTGCTTGGGAAAGCCCGATACCTTATGGAAGACATAGGACATGGTGTCGACCGGATTGGTGGCGACGATGATGAAGGCGGCGGGACAGTGGCTCTTAATCTGCTCGGCGACACGCTTGATGATGTCGACGTTGATGTGGAGCAGGTCCTCGCGTGACATATCGGGCTTGCGTGGTACTCCGGCGGTAACGATCACCACATCGCTACCGGCGATGTCGGCATAGTCGCCACTGACGCTAAGCTTCACATCGCTGGCGATGTGCGGGCGCAGCTGGTCGATATCCAGCACCTTGCCCTTTACCGGGTCCAGATAGTCGGGCAGATCGATAATCACCACATCGCCCAGCTCTTTCTGGGTGCTCATTAGCGCGATAATGGTGCCGATCTGTCCGCCGCCTATAACGGCGATCTTTTTTCTTTGCATTCTGTCTCTCCGGACGACCCCCCAAGGCCTGTCTCGGACAGGCGCACAGTCGTCTCTGTGTTGCTGTTATCTGTTGAGCATCCGCCATCATCAGCACTGGCGCCACAGCTGCCGTCTTTGCTACTGGCACAGGCGCCGCAGCCGGGCTGGTAGTCACCCTTGCTCGGATCGACCCGCTTGAGCCACAGCTGGAATTTAATCCAGGCGGCGCAGAGCAGGGTGAGACCAATAAGGGCTAAAAGGTGTTTCATGCGTAAACCACTATTGCTCGCAGGGGCAATACCTTACGTGGAACTGAACAATCCGGCAAATCCCATGAAGGCCATGGAGAGGATGCCGGAGATGATGAGGTTAAAGGCGGTGCCGCGCACCAGGGCAGGGACGTTGCCGATCTCCGCCTCTTCGCGCATGCCAGCCATCAGTACCATCGCCAGGGTGAAGCCCGCACCGGCACCGAGGGCGAAGATGAGACCCTCACCCAGGCCGTAACCGCGGTTGGTGGCGAAGATCGCAAGGCCCAGAATGGCACAGTTGGTGGTGATCAGCGGCAGGAAGATCCCCAACGACTGGAACAGCGCCGGGCTCAGCTTCTTGATTGCCATCTCGATAAACTGCACGGTAGAGGCAATCACCACGATAAAGCTAATCAGGCGTAGATAGGGCGCATGGGTCAGCACGTAGGTGTTGAGGAACCAGGAGCAGAGCGCGGTGATGATCAGCACGAAGGTAGTCGCCAGCCCCAGGCGGAATGAGGTCTCCAGCTTGCCGGAGACGCCGAGGAAGGGGCAGAGCCCGAGGAAGTAGGCCAGTACGAAGTTGTTGACCAGCAGGGCGCTGATAAAGATCCAGACCAGATCATTCATTACGCCTTACTCCTTTCAGCCTCAGCCACCTGGGCGATAAATGCCTGCTTGCGCTCGGTTACCCAGTTGAACAGCAGCAATAGCAGCCCCAGGGTGATAAAGCCGCCGGGCGGCAGGATCATGATGACCCAGGGCTCGAAGTTATCGCCAAACAGCGAGAGGCCGAACAGCTTGCCCTCGCCGAGGATCTCACGCACCGAGCCCAGCGCGAACATCGCCAGCAGGAAGCCGGCGGCCATACCGATGGCATCCATCACCGCGAATTTGACTGTGTGCTTGGAGGCGAAGGCCTCCTGGCGACCGAGGATCAGGCAATTGGCGACGATCAGCGGGATAAAGGCCCCCAGCTCCTTGTGGATCGCCGGTACCATGGCCAGCAGCACGTAATCGACCACGGTGACGAAGGTGGCGATGATCACGATGTAGACGGAGATCCGTACCTGCCTAGGGATCCACTGCTTCAGCGAGGAGACGAGGAAGCTGGAGCCGACCAGCACGAAGAAGGTGGCCAGCCCCATGGCGATGGCGTTAATCGCCGAGTTGGTCACAGCCAGCATCGGGCACATGCCCAGTACCTGCACAAAGACCGGGTTGTCGCGCCACAAGCCCTTGATCATCTCCTCATAGGCACTGTGTTTCGAACCGGGTTTCGAACTCGCCATGGCTATTTCTCGCTCTCAGGTTGCTGTGGCTTCAGCCGTGGGGCAAGGCTGGGCAGTCGCTGGTCCCACACCGCATGGGCCTCATTCATAATGCGCACCACCGCTTTGGAGGAGATGGTGGCACCGGTGATGGCGTCGATCTCGTTGGCGGCCGACTTGGTGCCTTTCTTTACGGTGACGATCTGCGGGTCGATCGCTAGGTCATCGAAATTGGCGACAAAGGCGGCATCCTTGTAGATCTTATCCCCCAGGCCGGGGGTCTCGCGCGACTCCAGAATCCACATGCCGACCACCTTGCGCCCGACAGGCTGGTAGCCATAGAGCACGCGAATCGTGTCCTGAAAGCCGGGCCCACCGTTGGCGATAGCGTAGCCGATAAAACGACCCGCATCGTCGTAGCCACCGTAGATGGTATTCTCATCATCCTTGGCATCATCCGGCATCACCACCAGCGCTTCACCATCAAACCGCAGCTTCTGCATCCGGGTGACACCGGGTAGTACACGGAATACCGCCTCGCGCAGCTCACGTGCCTTGTTCTCGGCGATGGTATCGAAGGTCGCCAGGTAGACAGCGATGATGATGATACCGGAGAGGAAGCCGGCAATGCTCAGTGCCGCTATCAGGGTAGTGGAGCTGGGTTCTTGCTCCCTCATGGGTTCCTGCATCGGGAGTTGGGTACTCACTTGGCACCCCCTTTGTTTCTGCCGAAGACCCGTGGCTGGGTCCAGCGGTCGATTAGCGGGGTGGCGGCGTTCATCAGCAGGATGGCGTACATCATCCCCTCGGGGAAGCCGCCGAAGACGCGAATCAGTACCACGAGAAAGCCGACGCCGATGGCGAAGATCCAGGCACCCTTTGGCGTGACCGGTGAGGTGACCGGGTCGGTCGCCATGAACAACGCCCCCAGCAGCATACCGCCGGAGAAGAGGGTGAAGAGGGCGGAGGGGTATTTCTCCGCATCAACCATATTGAGAATGCCGGAGAAGGCGGCAGCGGTGATGAAGATACCGACCGGGATGCGCCAGTCGAGGTCACGGCGCAGGAACAGGTAGAGTCCGCCCAGCAGCAATAGCAGGGCGCTGGTCTCACCCAGTGAGCCGGAGGTGTTACCGAAGAAGAGATCCATCAGCGGTGTCGCGGTCTGCTCGAACTTCATCTGCCCCAGCGGGGTGGCAGCGGAGAGGGTATCTACTACTGGCGCCTGCATAAAGGGGGCGGCCAGGTTGCTGGCATGCACCGTAAAGAACTCCACCGGTCCCTGCTGTGCCGTCCAGGTGGTCATGGCGATGGGAAAAGTAGCGAGCAGGAAGGCACGGCCCACCAGCGCCGGGTTGAAGATGTTGCTACCGAGGCCGCCCCAGATCAGCTTGCCGATGCCAATCGCCACCGCACCGCCGATAAAGGCCATCCACAGCGGCAGCGCCGGGGGCAGGGTGAGGCCGAGCAGCAGACCGGTGAGGGCAGCACTGTTGTCACGCAGGGTAACGGTGCGCTCCTCTTTAGGGGTGAAGGCCCACTCGGTGAGTACCGCCCCGGCGATGGAGGCGAGCAGCACCAGCAGGGCAGCGAGGCCGAAGAACCAGAGGCCTGCCAGGGTCGCAGGTAGCAGGGCGATCCAGACATCGCGCATCGCCGTCGGGGTGGTCATTCCCTGGCGCAGTAGCGGTGCCGACTGCAGGAGTAGTTTTGGGTCTCTTTTACTCATAATTTTTTCTAATTCACCCCGGAAGCGGTGTCATTGCGAAAAGCGACAGCGATGAAGCAATCTATCGGCTGCCGTTGAGATTGCTTCGCTTCGCTCGCAATGACAGTAGTGAAATCGGAGGCTTTACGCTTCATTCTTTTGGCTTCTTACACTTTGTTGCCGCAAATCATCCTTGGCGGTACGGATGTGCTGCACGATGGGGATGCTGGAGGGGCAGGCGAAGGTACAGGCGCCGCACTCCACGCAATCCATCAGGTGGTAGTCGTCGCGCATCTGCTCGAACAGTCGTGCCTTACCCAGTTTCGCCAGCCGTGAGGGGTTGAGGAAGTAGGGACAGGCCTCCAGGCAGCGACCGCAGCGGATACAGGGGTACTCCCTGGGACGACCGGTCTCGCTTTCAGTGAAGGCGAGGATCCCCGAGCTGCCCTTGAGGATAGGGGCGTCGAGGTCGGCGATCGGTGTCCCCATCATCGGCCCGCCCATGATCACCTCGCGGGTGGACTCTTTGAGGCCGCCACAGAAGCGCAGTACTTCACGGATCGGGGTACCCAGCGGGACGATCAGATTCGCCGGTTCGGTTACGCCGGGGCCGGAGACGGTAACGATGCGCTCGATCAGCGGCATGCCGACATCGAAGTAGTCGGCGATGGCGACCACGGTGCCGACGTTGTTCACCGCCACACCGATATCGCGGGGCAGGGCCCCGGCCGGTACCTCCTTGTCGTAGACCGCCTTGATCAGCATCTTCTCGGCGCCCTGCGGGTATTTCACCGGCAGAGCCATGATGTCGATGGGGCGTTCGCCGATATGTTGTTTCAGGATCTCAATGGCGTCGGGCTTGTTCATCTCGACGCCGATAGTGGCGTGTTTGGCCCCCAGCTTCTGGCGCACGATCTCGGTGCCATGGAGCACCGTCTCGGCACGCTCTACCATCAGGCGGTGGTCGTTGGTGAGGTAGGGTTCGCACTCGGCTCCGTTGACCAGCAGCTCGTCGATTTTCTGTCCCTCGGGGATGGAGTACTTCACGTGGCTGGGGAAGGCGGCGCCGCCCATGCCGACGATACCTGCCTGCTGCACCTGCTCGATGAACTGCTCGGCCGTCAGGACCTGCCAGTCGATGGCGGGCCTGGGCGGTAGCTGCTGGGTGGCGTAGGGGTCAGCCTCGATTTCAATGGCGGGTTTGAAGTTGCCGTCGATGTAACGGTGGGGGCCGATGTCCCGTACGGTGCCGGTAACGGGGGAGTGCAGAGCGGTCGAAATGAAGCCCCCGGCCTCGGCGATGAGCTGGCCACGCTCCACGCGCTGGCC